>JAJZOS010000012.1 GCA_021851985.1 Microcaldota archaeon
GTGATTGTCCGCTGGCCATTACCATCCCTTTTCTTAGCTTGCATTTGCCGTGATGGCTGTGTTAATTGCAACAGACGATACTGAAGCTGTCGCAAAAACAACCGCAAGCACCAATATTCCGAATATAGCAGTTCCAACTATCCAAACCACAAACGCATCCACTTTCGATATTCTATGCTGGTTGGAGAGCCCAGAAATCAGCACCCAAATGCTCCATATGCCTGCGACTATCAATGCCACTGTGCCAACAACAGGTATGGCATACAGCCACAACAGCCCGATGACTCCGAAGGTGGCGTATACTCCTGCAGTTACTGTGTTTGCGTAGGTTCCTGTAAATTTACCAAACAGCTTTCCAACCATGTGGTATACTCCTCCTTCAACCAGAATCGATAGAGGTTCAAATATCCATATAATTGCTGCAGTATATATGGCAATTATTGCAGCAGCCCAAAAGCCTGCAAAAGTTTCCGGCACGCCTGCAGCTGAAACTATAGTCTGGCCAAAAGTAAATACTACGGCGAAGGATATAACTATTGCAGCGACTGCTGGAATCACAGTAAATCTGTAATACATCTTGAATGCGTCTTTTAAAGTCATGATTTGCGCAGTTCCTGCGCCGGGGTGAAGCCATGCATCAAATCCTTTCTTAAGATTTTCAAGCAACATGATATCCATTCATTATTTTCTAAACAAGATTATAAAACCATAGCAGTAAAACCCACGAATTTCAATCGTGGGATGAAAGCGAATGCAATAACAAAAGATGCATAAATATTAACAAAGTAATAACTATGGTCATCGTGAAAACGGCATATAAATTCAGGACATATCTCACGAATCAGGGAAGACCATCTTCACAAACTCTCACACAATCTTGTCCATTCATACTCATCCATTGCATACGAGGAACTCGGGATCGCAAACATGGTGAAAAACCGCCATCTTGCAAAGTCCATCAGCGAATCCTCATGGGGAAATTTCATCCAAATGCTGCAATACAAGGCTGAGAGTGCCGGTTGCGCGGCAGTCGGAGTTAATCCTCAAAACACGTCAAAGACGTGCAGTGGATGCGGAAATGTGCAGGATATCCCCCTTTCGGAAAGAATATTCAAATGCGAAAGATGCAGTCTGAAGATTGACAGGGACCTGAATGCATCAAAGAACATACTCAAAAGAGCTACCGAAGGACATTCGGGAAGTCACGCCTCTGGAGACAATGTAAGACCTTCGCACATGAAGGCAGATGTCGCTGAATCAGGAACTATACGTGGTGTTTCACGATGACCAATCTAAAAACACCGCTGGAAGCCAACGACCTTCAGTCGTTGGAGGATGTCACGGTGGGAAAACGTTATACTGCCCAATCATAATGTTTTAGGATTCTTCTGTCATTCAGGATTCAGGGAACGTTTGCACTAGCTTTTCATTAAAATATAAAAAAGCAGCAGCAAAAAGCTGCTGCAAAATCACGTTTAGCTTACACTGGAACTGCTCCTGCCGATGGGTATGCTCCGCTTGGTAATACTCCGCTGCCCAAAGGCAATGTTGCAGAGGTGCCTATCAAGTGGCCTATCACTGTATAAACCCATGCTAGTATCCATGAGAATAGCAAGCCTGCTATGAGCAGCACTATTATTGTTGCTATTATCCATGGTGCGAGCGTATTGCTTGTCTTGTGCTGGTTTCCCAGTGCAACAACTGCAACATAAACGCTTGCCAGCCCGAAAGCTGCCACTATCGCGCCGCCTATAATAGGTATAAACACCATCCAAAGCACGGCAACAGTCCCGAAGATTGAGAATACTACTGCAGTGAAGGTGTTTTCAAAGTCTCCTTTGAAGTCATTCATCACCTTTCCTACCAGGTGTAGTATTATTGACTCAATAAGCATTCCTATAGGCAACACTATCCAGAACAGCACTATTGCGCCAACCACAAGAGCCGTGGTCGCAATTCCTGCCAATCCTGTATTTCCAAAGGAGCTCAGTCCCGAAGCCACTAACGCTGTAACCAAGAAGCCCAAAACTATGAAGATTATCAGTGGTATTACAGAAAATCTATAATACATTCCCAACGCGTCTCCAAGTTTCATCTTCTTCGCAGTTCCCTTTACCGGATGCATAAATGCATCCAAACCTTTTTTCAAGGTATCCCAGACCATCCTTATCACGTTATATTATCCTCAGGATAAGCTTTTAAATCAAACTTAAATACCAAAAATATGGAAATATGCATAATTTACTCCTCAGGCGCCCGGTTGCACAAATGTGCAAATATCTGTATCACCTTTAAATATTTTGGCAGCAAATATGTCACCATGAACCAGGCAGCGATCATCTCCAGATCTATAAATGCAATAAAAGAGCATCCCAAATTCCTTCTACCCTATCTTGGCCTCATAGTAGCTTCAGTGTTTATAGGCATATTTGTGGCAGTAGCTGTAATCATATATCTGTCTACATCTGCCTCCTCATCAACCGTATCCATGCACATTCTCTCCGTAATAATAACGCTGTTACCTCTCTTTATTCTTGCTGCGGCCTTTATCTTCCTGGTTTATGTATACCTAAACGGAGTTTATATCTCGATGGCTTCTTTATATGTGGCCAATGGCAATCCTTCAATAACCAAGGCATTGTCTGCTTCAGCAGCAAGGTTCAAGGACCTGCTAATCTTGGAAATAATAGTGTCTTTTGCATACCTGCTATCGGCCATTGTAATACTCTATCCCGTAATCGGCCCTGCCCAGTCCCTAATTTCAGCAATACAGTCCGGTGCAGGGCATATAATGGCGCATCTCCTTGAATTTGTTTCATATTCCTTCATGTTCGGTATAATATACATTGCAGTTGCAATCGTTCTTTCAATCCTTTTCTTTGTAGCTCCGCCTATGGTGGTGCTTGGCAAAAAAGGACCAATTGATGCATTAAGGGAAAGCATAAATATAGGCAAAAATAACTGCATGTATATCTTCATACTACTGCTGTTAAGCTTTCTTATCATCCTCGCAGTCGACCTTATCATAGCGGTATTCAGCATCATACCGCTGCTCGGCACAATAATAAATTTGATATTGAGCATATTTATTGGCGTATTTTCAATGCTCATAGCGCCTATTTATTATCTTTCATTAATGAAGAAACTGAAGTAAGGGCTTTTTGTCAAAACAGTTGAAAAAATGATACAAATAAGGTATTCTAAAAACAAGTTTTTTGTTGAAGATCAGTCAAGCATTGACATACTTCGCAAAGGGAGCTTCGGGAATCTTGCGGCGCATGTGCTTGTCCTTCATCCCGAGGAGGTGCTTTACCTGATGGACGTGAGGAATGCGGAATGCGTTTCCGCGGGAGCGCCTATCTCTTTCAACGGCATTGCATCAAGGTTCTGGAAATCGAAGAAGTTCACTGCCAGGTACTTTACATACAAGGATTGGAGGGATAGGGGCTTAATGATTAAAAGGCCGTTCAAGTTTCGCTGCGAGGAAAGCGCACCGTCCAAGGAGTATCCAAGATCTTCAATAAAACTGCCAAAATTGAAAATGAACGGAACATTTTTCAAGTCGGATCTCATAACCGTGGTAAGCGAAAGGGAAGCAGGAAAGAAAATCTATGAGGATCTTTGGTTTGGCCAATACGGTTCATACAAGGCTCCGGACAGGGGCCAGCTGAACAAGCTTGACATTTACGAAACGATATTCCTTGTGTCGGACGGCATACTTCATCTTGGCAACATAACATTGGAGGACCTGATAAAAGTTGCGACATCCAGGAGAAGGGATTTCGGCAGGCTTTATTCGGTATACAAGGACTGGAGGGAAAAAGATTATGTAATAAAGACCGGATTTAAGTTCGGAACCCATTTCAGGGTGTACTTTCCAGGCGCGACTCCAACAAAGAGGAACAATGCTTCATGGGTGCACTCAAAGCACGTAATACATGTATTCCCAAAAGAGTCAAAGATGCTGATATCTGAGTGGGCAAGGGCAATACGCGTTGCGCATTCGGTAAGGAAAACATTCATACTCGCCGTTCCTGGCAAGCCTTCAAGGCACGATGTTGAGATAGATTATGTGCTTTACCATAGAAAAGGGGGGGAGGCCGAAAGCCCTGAAAATTCAAAGCCCAGATATGCAATGCTTTCCTTCAGCGAAGATGAGCACATAGGGGGCAGCGAGTTTGCGGCTGCGGTAAATTCGGCCAGGAAGATGAAGCTTGAACCTATAATAGCGATAGCCGACCGTGAAACCTCAGTCACTTATTACAAGATACGGCAAATAAAGCTGGCTGGAAGCGACAATGACTATTACGAGATAGATTGGTTCCAGCCCTGAAGCTGACCAAAATGCAATAAAAAGCGCCGCATTGCGGCGCAAAATACTTTAGTTTCCTTCAAGCTGCACTACTTTAACTACAATAAAGTTGTAAAGAAGTGCGAGTATCAGTCCGCCTATGAATCCTCCTATCAATCCACCTATTATGCCGAAAACCAGGCCCAATACTCCTATACCTGCTCCCAGAAGACCGCCTGCAATGATTCCCACAACAAGAGCTATTATCCCGTCTAATATTCCTCCTATAGCTCCCAACACTGCAAACACTTTTCCTGTAGCCACATAATCCAGACTTTTCAAAACTACCATTTTATCCACGGAATTATATCATCGTTTATCTTTAAAAACCCGATGGTGATCGGAGAAATCTTTGGACTTCCTGGAGGCTGGATGTTGCAAAGCAATCAGATACGCGTTTGCATCAGTGATTTAACCATGGCGCTATTCGGAAATGCAGTCGTTGCGCCAAGCTCTGTTACAGATATTGCAGCAGCCGCGTTTGCAAATTTGAGCGCATAATTTATATCCTTCCCATTTGACATGGCAAAAGCGAAGGCACCCACAAAACAGTCTCCAGCTCCAGTCGTGTCAACCGCTTTTACCTTATGTGCCTTCAGTCTTATATTTCCGAAAGGACCTACGGCTAAAAGTCCGTCAGCACCAAGCGTAGCTATAACGACCTGATTCTTGGATCTAAGCTGGTTTGCCGCATCCAGAATCTTTTCAGTCTCATGGTTCATGAATGTTACTCCGCCAAAATGCATAAGCTCAAACTCATTGAAAATGAGATAATCCGCCATATCAAGGAGGGCCGAGCTGCATTCCACCCTAGGTGCGCAGTTCAATATAGTGGTACACCTTGCCTGTTTTGCCTTTTTGAAGAATTTAATCACCGCTGAATGGGTCACCGACAACTGTGATACGGCTATGTCGCCATTATGCAGGCGCACTCTCTTTATGTCTAAATCCTTTATGTCATTGTTGCTTCCCCGTACAGATATTATTGTATTCCTTCCGGTAGGCTCCACCATTATTATTCCGGTTCCTGTATGCATCATGCTCCTGCGCAGCTCCACAAGTTTTACTCCCTCTTTTTTGAGCAATCCTACAAGTTCATTCCGGAAGTAATCGTTTCCCATTTTGCAGTAAAGTTCTACGTCCCCGCCAAGCCTGCTTGCCGCTATTGCCTGATTGGAGCCCTTGCCGCCCGGAGTCATAAGCATTCTTCTTCCAACAACCTGTTCCCCTGGTCCGGGCACCCTGTCAATCTCCACTACCGCAGTCATGCTTGCAGAACCCAAGACCTTTATTTTGCCTTTTTGCATATTTGATTTTCGATAGCAACATATAAAATGCAGTATAATCGAGTGCCCAGCACCACTAAAAAGCTTAATAAACATTCATTGAGCAGTATTTTCGAGGCGAATGTTATGAAACTCTCGGAAATATACCGCATGGATATATACAGCGATGCTGGTCAATATCTTGGAGAAGTCCAGGATGTTATAATAGACCTGGAACGCGGAGAAGTAAGCAGGCTACTCATGGTTCCCTGGAAGAATGCAAAGGGAGATGCAAAGGTAGTCCTGAAGAACAAGTCTATACTGTACAAGAGCGTGAAGAATGTAAGCGATGTTGTTCTTGTATCTACTCCGTCAGTGTCGCTCCAAGACGCAAAGAAGGAAGAAGTGGACGACCTTACAAGGTAATCAAAGCTTCTTTGGAAGGAAGATGCCCTTCTGGTTAAGATAAGTGCCATTATACGGTTTTCTGACCTTATTAAGAGTAGTAGCAAATATCACGTGCGCAAACCTTACCTTATGCCTCAATAAAATTGGAAACCTGCTGCCGTTAAACACCTCGAGCGTAACGGTTCCCGCAAAACCTGCATCTATTATTGTTGGCGGCATGATCAGACCGTGCCTTGCCCATGTACTGCGCAACTCAACGAATCCAATGAGATTGTCTGGCAGTGCAACGCTCTCAATTGTAGAAAGTAGTACCTGAGTAAGAGGTTTTACAATTATATTCTTCTGTCCTTTTTCAATGACATACTCATCGTGAAGCGACTTCATATTGGAAGGGTCTACTATGAAATCCGCGCCTAGTTTCTCGTTGTGCCTTGCAACTTGATCCGAGAGCCGCAAGTCAAGACCGTTCTCCCTTATTA
Source organism: Microcaldota archaeon (assembly GCA_021851985.1). The sequence goes on from JAJZOS010000012.1 coordinate 6,504, forward strand.
TATCCTTGCCGAATGGCTTTATTCCCAACCTCCCTTCGTTCAGGAGGCTTTCAAGATCAAAATCTGAAAGTATCATTTAATCCAGACAATTTACTAATTCAGCAAAATATAATATACTGCCTGTAAATGTTGATTGGATTTTATAAATAACCTATATGGTCTCTTTTATGACTGCTTTCTGCGGCGATTCCACTGTCCCGCAGCAATTTTTTCAAGGAGTCCTCTCTGGATTTCGTGGAAGCTACCATAACGCCCAGCTCAAGCAGTTCGGCAACCAGGGTCTTGTTGTATCCTTTTTCCTCGTAAAGAGACACTGCTGAATCTATTATATCCTCAGCTATCTTGTAGTCTTTTTTAATGCTTGCAAAAGCCACAGCAATCTTGCGCAATCCGAAAGCAATGTTGATCTTTTCATCTGTAAATACTTTCGCTTGCACTGACTCTTCAATCTTTTTAGCTGCTTCAAGTGCATTTTCAATGGAAATCTGCGCCAGTTTGTTTGCATCATCTGCAGCTCCGTCATTAATTGATTGCATAACAATATCTTTTGCAGCAAAAAGCGTCCTTTCCAGCAATGTCTCTCCTGAGTTTTTTTCTCCGCATATCCTGTTTTTATGGTAGAGATCTATGGTGTTCTGCACCATATCCATTGCTCCTGTATAGTTTTTCATCAGCAGCATTATCCGCGCTGCAACGAGCTTGAATCCCAATGAAAATTGTAACACTTCATTGTTTAATTCTTGCCTCAATTGTTGCATCTCCTCAGAATTAGCGTCAGGTTTTTTATTCGCAGTTGCAGTATCACGCAACGATCCTTCAAACGACTCAGACTTATCAAGAAGTAATTTTATTGTTTCTTTCCTTAGCTTATTGGCCTCAATCTCCTCATCAATCGATATCAATGTTTCCGTAAGGTGCTCCCTTACTGCCACAATCTCATTCACTTTATTAAGATCTGTGGAGCTATGGTCTAAGTTGCCCACCCTTTCTCTGTAAATGTCAACAAGTTTTTTTAGGAGTTCTATCTCTTTCTGGCTCGGTTCTATAGACACCGTCTTCTTTTGTCCGCTGCTGCTTTCCAACTCAATGACATGCTTCTTCATTTCTTATCAGAAACTATTGATTCAAGTCCATTTAAAAGCATTTTCTTCTAAATTGCGTCATTATGCTTTATATCCCAACTGAAGCCCCGCGTCCCTGGCCGGATTTGTCGTCTTTTTCTAGCTTCATCTTGGCACCATGGTAGTAGCACATTTTCTATAATGATATTATGTCAGAGATTCCCTTACCTAGCTTAATTTGTTTCATTATCTATAAAATAAAGGTAGGAATACCACGCCGGCTTTGGCTGCAATGTTGTCATATTAAGCAAACCATAGTCTTCCCTTTTGTTAGCATAACCTATAAGGTGGAACCAATATATCCGCTTTACAAACGGATGTGACGCAAAAAAGTTAAGGTCCTGCACAAGGAATGCCGCCTGTTTCTGCTCGGAATAGTTGATTCCTGGTGTCCAGTTATTGGATGGCATACCTGTCTCCGTTATCCAGATAGGCTTGTTTGTAAGATTTTCGTACATATTCAATGTATTATTATATGATTGCTCAAGTGTTACTCCATTATTAACTATCTGGTCAAAGTTGTAATATGGCTGGTTATAAGCATGTAAAGATATTGCATCGCAATATTTTGATGCGCCATATTTCCATACCTGCTGATAGAATATAAATTCATTTTGGACGCTATTGCTTGAAAATGCTGAGAACATCTGCGCTCCGCCAAAGCATACAATTGTGGCGTTAGGATCCCTGCTCTTTATTATAGAATATGCACTTTTTATCATGTTGAAATAATGGGACGCATTTCTATTCTCATATCCGCTCGCAAAATTAGCTCCGAGTGGCTCATTATAAATCTCCCATACATGGATTTCGGGGTAATCGTCAATTGCTGTTACGATACTCGCATTCCACGTGTCCAATGTCCAATTGCATCCTGATACGCATCCATATATAGAAGGTTGCGCTCCCACCGTCGCGTAATCTAATATGCCGATATATTGTGCTCCGGCCTTAGTTGCGTTAGCAATAAAGTTTATTTCGCTTTCGCTGTTGTAAATATCGGCTCTGAAGCATTTTATCCCATTAGCTATTGCATATCGCATTACTGTTGTATTTTGATCTCCATTTAGGCAGAACTGCTGTGAAAATTTATGATTAGCGGTATTTAGTGTTGTAGTGATGGAAGTATTAAGAGAGATCAATGTAGTGGTTGATGCTGTAGTTGCACCGTTGTTGATTATACATTGTGACTTCGCACGGTTGAAAGTGTAATTGCTAGGACATATGTCAGGTGTGATTTTGGTTCCTGAGCAGGCGAAGTATACCTCTGAATCTGGACGGTTTGGTGGGCATGCAGGGGAGATTGTTTGGGGCTGGCATTGTTTTGATGTTGAATTGTAATAGTAGAACGGCACACACACGGGTTCTTCAACAGGCGTTTTATGATTCAAAAATCCGGCAATGACAATTATTATAATTGCCGAGACAACTAGAATAAGGAGAAAATATGCAATGTTTGTTTTCATTATGTTAGTCCTTGTCATAATAATTAATTATCCGACTAATTTTTAATATGCTGTGCGTGGTTAATTTTTTTGCCTATCCAGATGCAATCTTTGACTACCTTGGAAAAGATAAGATAAGTGATGACGTGTATGATATGCGCTGGAATGCATTTATTTCGGATGCCATTCGTCGAGTATAATAATACAATACGTGTTAGTATTGTATATAATACTAACGGTTGACTTAGAATACTTCATAGATTAGGTTGCTCCCATCGGGATTTGAACCCGAGTTGCAGGGTTGAAAGCCCCGCGTCCTTGGCCGGACTAGACGATAGGAGCATTATTTTTAATTATTGATAGTATCTCATCTTTAAGCGTATCTGTTGGCTTGGATGCATCTATCACAAAACAATTCTCATATTCTTTCGCAAGCTTCAGGTACATGTGCCGCGTCTCTTCCATGAACTTTACCTTCTCAAAATATGCCTGTGTTTTTGCGCGAGTTTCTATCCTCTCCATCGCGATTTTTGGTTCTATGTCAAATATGATGGTTATATCAGGCAACATGAAATTTGAATTTACGGACTTCAACCAAGTTTCATCGATGCCGCTGGCCTTTCCATAAGCTATTGTTGAAAACAGATATCTGTCAGTTATTATTGTATATCCTTCCGCAAGTTTTGGCTTTACAAGGTTTTCTAAATGAAATGATCTATCCGCTGCGAAGAGAAGCTGCACTGCCATTGGATTTATTTTGCTCCTTTTTATCAGTTTCTTGATGAAGTTGCCTATGTCTCCCTGCGTTGGCTCCTTAGTCAGCATGCACTTCCCGCTTTTTTTAAGCTCCCCATAAATAAGCTTTGCTTGGGTAGTTTTTCCCGAACCATCAATACCTTCGAATGAAATAAACATACTACACCTAGTTGTGCACATTAGAAATCTTATACTCCAATAATGAATAATATGAGGTTGCCCAGAACCAACGAGATAACTACGCCAATGAATATAAACAGCGCGAACGGGACAGAATCCCTGTATACCGGTATCTTTATCTTGATGTTCTTGGTGTCGTTTATCAGTTTGCCTGTAGCTAGCCTTCCGAATGATCTTATGCCCTCAAAACGCTTCTTCTGAGTATTGCTCATCATGTTTGTAGCTATCATGTCCCCTTCTTCAAGCATTTTAGGGTATATAAATTCGACCATCCCCCTATACACATCCTTTTCATATATTACTGTCAGCGCAGAAGCCCCTGCCAGCAAAACTATCAGAATAATCCCGTCAATCCGCAGCCCGAAAGTTAAATAGATGAAAAAAATGAAGATAATATACGAGGCTAATATAAGGATGCCTGATCTTACATCCTTTCCATTGGGCTTGCTGGGCTTGCAATTCCTCTTCACTGCGATATAATATATCGGTATATATATCAAGGCAGCATATCCTGAAGCTATCAGCACGGATATTATGAAAGGGAAGTTAAATTGCGGGAGCGATGTGACATACGGGATGTTTTGGATCGGGAATACAAGAGATATGAATATGAATTCCATAACATCCCCGCCGCCTAGCAATCCGCTTTTGTACAGGATCCACCCGAAGACGGCTACAACTGCAACAATTCCAAACATAGTTGTCAAAACATTGTAATTGAATGCTATTGCAACAATAAAGCCAAGAATTACAGTTGCATAAACAAATGTGTTTGGCACGTTCCGTCTGTTAAATACATCAAACATCGCATATGCAAGACTAACAAGAAGCAATATTATTACCGGCACTTCAGGGTAAGTCAACATACCAACAGAATATTTTTTTGAAGAAAAGATTTAAATACGCTATATCCAAAATAAGATTATAGTGTTGCATATGAAAGTTGGTAAGGGTTTGGGAAACATCTGCACTTCCGGTTCAACGGTAGTGCCAACAGTATCAGTAGCAACATCATTCGTTATATATCAAATATATACAAATATATTTGGTGCATAAGGGCAAAAAATAAAAATCTTTTTTTGTGGTGCTCTTATGCCTTTGCAAACTAGTGTTATCGAAAATGAAGTTCCGGAACGACTCAGGGTCACCGAGAAGGAACTTACCATGATGTATGAAATCGGATTAAACGTGATCCCTACTGCGACAGATTTTGTGGATTATATAGCCTCAAAGTACCAGGTATCGCAAAGCGGAGTATGGTATACTCTTAAAAAACTCAAAAAAGAGGGCATAGTCGATTTTACTGAAAAGGGCGAAGATGCAAAGCCGCTAGGATTGACGGAATTCGGCATGCGCGTAATCCGCAGCAAGATAGTCGAAGTTGACAAAAGACAGTACCGCAACGTAATAGTTGCAAACATGTCCAGGCTATGATTTCGGTCTATCCAAATTCAATCCTTCCTTCTAGAATCAGAATCTATTTTCTTAAGTAGCGAATCTACGCCCTTATTAAGTTCGTTTATCGTCCCGTCATTGACTATTACATGGTCTGAAAGTGCCATTGCACTTCCAAGCCCCCATTTAAGCTCGGTTCTATCCCTCCAACTGAAGCTTTTGTAGTCTTTCATGTCCCATTTCAGCCCGCGTTTCGCAAGCCTCCTGAATCTTTTGACTGGGCTCGCATATACTGCCACAAGCTCAAACCTGTAGTCAAGGCTATTGTTTATGAAATCTACCTCATCAAGAGACTTTATCGAATTTATTATCACAAGATCCGAATTACCAAATGCCTTTTCTATCTCTTTGACGCTTCTGCGAATCATTACCGCAGGACCATGCTTTACCCTAAGCGCAGTCGCCATTTCCCTAAGGCTTTTGTTGTTAATCTTTCTATGCCTCTTTATAAGTTCTTCTTCAACAGGCTTTCTAAGGTGCACTACGGTTGCGTTTCTTTTTTTCAGTATGTGGTTTATCACGGTGTCCTTTCCGCTGCCACCCAGCCCCGAAATCCCCATAATCACAAAGTTATCCTTTCTCATCAAACCCACATCAGTGCACCCTTGAACCTTCATCTACCTCTCTTTCGGGCACAAGCACAGAAATTTTTTCTTCGCCTGCAGCAAGCATCATACCCTGCGATTCTACCCCAGCTATAATCTTGGGTTCAAGATTTATAATACATGCAACTTTCTTTCCCAGCAGTTCGTCCTTTCCATATTGGTCCCTTATGCCTGCGATAATGGTGCGAGTGCCTATGCTGCTGCCAAAATCAACAGTAAGTTTATACATTGGTTTCCTCGCCTTTTCATGCTCTTCAGCATTCACAATTTTTCCTATTCTTATGTCCAAAGCGGAGAAGGTTTCGAGGCTTACCATCAAAATCAAGATAAATAAAGCAATAAGCTATATATAGTGTATGCGTGCGTTCATAGCCATAAATCTTCCAGACGACGTAAAAGCCAAAATTTCAGAAGTAATAACAAGCATTCCCGGGAATGTAATAAAAGTCAGCAATAAAAATCTGCACATAACCCTGCAATATCTCGGAAACATAAATGCCGAGCAGGAAGCCGCTGTGAAGGCCATACTTTCCTCAATAAAAATCAAGAAGTTCAACGCTGAGATAAGGGGCATATCCTATTTCGGCGCACATAAGATCCATACTGTATACGCCAGGGTAAATGATCCTGTAATAATACCATCAATATACAGAAACATAAGCGAAAAGCTTAAGCTTCACGGAATAATAATCGAAAACGAGAGGGAATATATCCCACACGTGACACTGTGCAGGGTAAAAGGCGGAAACAACAAAGACCTGCGCGCGTATATAAATGAGCATTCCGATTTCTTTTTCGGCAAAATACTGGTTTCTTCGTTGTCGTTGGAGAGGAGTGACCTTTCACTTTCCGGGCCAGTATACTCAACCATTTATGAATGTGACTTCCTGTAGGTCCTTAAAATCTTCTTTTTTTGTCTGGCAAGCCAGCTCTCCGGCTCTGTATATTTTGTTTAGCAGAAGCAGATCGTAAGGCATACCTGTTTTAGTGTCTATCACTATATGCCTGGTATTTTTTCCGAATAAATCAAATTCCATGAATTTTCCATTTACTTTGCGGTGCAGAACCTCCAAGGCGTCAATCGGCCCGGTGTAATTGTCCTGCAGCCCTATCGCCCTGAACTCAAAATTTGGGGTTCGTATATTCTTCAGCTTTGAAAAAATGGACTTCCACGAAGCGTTTCCCGGAATCAAAGTAATCCTTGCCGCAAACAAATAGCGCGTATTTATGTCATAAACAGTTAGCAGCATGTCATAGTTTATGTCTCTTGCTACCAAATATCTCCGCTCTTCCTCATATTTTAGGGAGACTGCCTTGTTTATTGGAAGCTCAAAGGACGTATCCTTCACTGCATTAAAAGACGAATTCCATCTCTCCCCGGTGTTGAGCAACAACGGTTGCGATCCAAGCATGTCCGCCTTTCTTCTTCTGAAAGAGTCCCATAAGTCCATACTATACAGTAAATACAATTCAATTTAAAAGTATTTAAAGATTCTATGCGGATGCGGAAATCCTATGCTGCTGCGCTTCGGCACGGAGATTAAAAGGCCCGTAACGGCTCTTTCGCTTTCATCCAACGGTG
>JAJZOS010000090.1 GCA_021851985.1 Microcaldota archaeon
CCCTTCCATGAGATAATTTATGCTGTTGCCTTGCGCGTTCATGCTGCCCTTTATTGAAAACACGCCTTGCACGAAAGCTATGCCCGCTTTTATTTTCATAGTAAAGTTTTTTTCATCAGCTTGCATGAAATCCTGCAAATCAGGTATGCATTCTGAAACTTCTTTCATGTTAGTTGCAAGGCTGCGTACTTTTTCTATTTGTGCTTTTATTTCTATTTTGTCGCCAAAATGTATGTCCATATGCGCACCGCATCAGTATTCATAAAAGCCTTTTCCGCTCTTTTTTCCAAGCCTTCCGTTTTCGGCCATTTTCTGCAGAAGGGGAGATGGCTTGAATCTCTCTTCCTTCCCCTGCATGTATATCTGGTCCATTATGTCCCTGCATACGTCGATTCCTATGAAATCTGCAAGCTGCAGTGGGCCCATCGGATGATTGAAGCCCAATCGCGCTATCTGGTCTATTCCCTCCCTTGTAGCTATCCCTGCCTCAAGGGATTTAACCGCCTCGTTTATGAATACCATAAGCAGTCTGTTCGCTACAAATCCCGGATAGTCCTTCACCTCCACGTTTACCTTGCCTAAATCAGTAACGAATTTTATGGCGGTATTTAGAGTTTCCTGCGATGTCTTGCTTCCAACGACCACCTCTACAAGCTTCATCACAGGAACTGGATTGAAAAAATGAATGCCTATGAATCTGCTGGAATCCTTCAGGGACGATGACAGGGCATTTACTGATATTGAAGAAGTGTTGGTAGAGATTATTGCAGATGCGTCGGCATTCCTTTCCGCCTCTGAAAGCACGCTTTTTTTCTCCTCCTGCCTCTCAACTACCGCTTCTATAACTATGCTGCATCCCTTTATGCCTGACATATCCGTGGTTACAGACACATGCCTTATGCATTCGTCAGCCTGGGCATTTGTAATAGCACCTTTAGATACGGCTTTGCTTAATCCTGCCTTTATCGAGGATAAGGCAGCTTGCGATGACTTTTCAGAATGGGCAATGCAAACCACTTCATATCCGGAAGAGAGAGCAGCTTGCGCTATTCCGCTTCCCATAGTTCCTGTTCCGATAACAGCAATCTTCCTATTCATCCAATCCTCCTTATTACCATCGCCATTGCGCCTCCGCCCCCATGGCACAGCGAGGCTATCCCAAGATCCTTCTTTCTGTCAACCAATGCAAATGCAAGGGTAGTAAGGATCCTTGCGCCTGAGGCACCTATTGGATGCCCAAGGGCCGTTGCCCCTCCGTTCACATTGAGCTTTCCTAGATCTATCCCAAGTTCTTTTGCAACACCCAAAGTCTGAACGCAGAAAGCCTCATTTATCTCTATAAGGTCCATATCTTCCAATGAATATCCTGCATTCTTCAGCGCTTTATTCATGGCAGATACAGGAGCTATACCATACCAATCTGGGTCTATCCCTGACGATGCGTATGATTCTATCTTTGCTATGGGCTTGAGCCCAAGTTCCTTCACTTTGCTGCCGGACGCAAGCAGAATAAATGATGCACCATCGCTCAATTGCGATGCATTTCCAGCAGTAACTGTGCCCTTATCATGGAATGCAGGTTTAAGAGAGGCAAGCTTCTCCATGCTTGTATCCCTTCTTATGCCCTCGTCAGCCTTGAAGTTTTTACCATCGGAAAGCGTTATAGGTATTATTTCTTTGGCAAATTTGCCGGAATCATCCGCTGCTGCCGCCTTCCTGTGGCTATCGAATGCAAACATGTCCTGCTCTTCCCTGCTTATATCATACTTTTCCTTTATCTTCTCCGCAAGTGATCCCATATGCAGATTTGCATAGCAGTCCCATAGCCCTCCGTTCACCATTTCATCAATAACTTCTATGCTGTTAGAATCTGCCTTTGCTTCGGATATCGATGAATCGAGCTCTTTCAGCGACATGTTGCCGATTTTTTTGAACTTTCTAAGCCCCTTTATAGTGTGGGGCGCATTGCTCATGCTTTCCATCCCCCCGGCAACTGCTATAGAATCGTTACCAGACGAGATTGCTTCTGCGCCTAATGCAACTGCCTTCATCCCAGAAGCACATACCTTATTTACGCTGAATGCAGGAATAGTATAGGGCATCCCAGAATACACGGCAACCTGCTTTGCCGGATTTTGGCCAAGGCCTGCCGAAAGGACATTGCCAACTATAATTTCGTCTATGCTGCCATGATCTATATTCGACCTGGAAACAAGCCCTTTCATGACCTCTGCAGCTAGCTTTGGTGCGGTGAAATGCGAAAGCGCACCTAGAAACTTTCCTGTTGCGCTTCTTGCAGCGTCTATTATGTAAACTTCTTCCATATCACGCGCCATTTTCATTCGAACCTAGGCTTCCTTTTCTCGGCGAAAGCCAAGAAGCCCTCATTCTTGTCTCTATGTGTAAAGCATTCTATGAATCCATTTTCTTCGGCAGAATGGTCATAATCGTACTTTGATGCCATGGCTTTTTTTGCCTTCTTTACTGCATTGTAGCTATTTTCCAGTATTTTTTCTGCAATTGCAATGGTCTCTCTTTCTAGGCTTTGCGCGTCGGTGACAATGTTCAAGAGCCCTATCCTAAGGGCTTCTTCAGCGCTTATCATGTCGCCGGTGAATATGAGCATTTTAGCATTTGAGCTTCCTACTATTTGCGGAAGAAGACGTGTTCCTCCAGCTCCGGGAATTATACCCAGCTTGACCTCTGGTTGCCCAAACTTTGCATCGGAGGATGCAATGCGGATATCGCATGACATGGCGAGCTCGCACCCCCCACCAAGGCAATATCCACGTATCTCTGCAATCACGGGCTTTTCCATCTTCATTATGGAATCAAATATGTTGTGTATAAGGTTAGAGAAGTGCAATATGTCGGCTTCATCTTTAAACGTGCTGAGATAATCCACATCCACTCCTGCACAGAACGCTTTGTCTTCGGAACCAGATATTATGAGTATTTTTGCATTCTCATCGGATGAAACCTCCGCAAGCGCTTCTTTCAGGCCATTTAGCGTGTCTATATCAAGTGCGTTATGTTTCTTCGGCCTGTTTATTATTATGCGCGATATATTTCCGCTCGATGATAATAAGATGTTGTTATACTCTTTGTACTCTTGTTTGGGCATACTTGAGTAATCATCGTATAATTGATATAAACCTTTGGAACATGCTTTTATACAGAAGTATTATTTCACTGCATTAGCGAAGCACGGAATTGCATATGGGAAATGTTGTACATCCCCTCGCGACTGAAGCAGTGAGCTTCCAATTGCGGCTTTTGATTGGCCATCTTGAATCACCAAGTATAGTTTCGACTCGACGGCGGTTGTCTCGCCTTGTGGAGGAAGCCATTCAGTTGATGGTTGGGTGCCCGCTTTTGTGATTGCGAGGAATAAGTCATATATCCGTATGCCTTTTTCAAGATGGCCATGTTATCCACGCAATTAAATTTTATATACCATGTTATTCTGCGATTCGCCTCATCCTGCTTCTAAAGAGTGTTGGTTTTCCCACTCACATTTATAAATATGAAGCTAGATATAATTCCGTGATAAAGTGCTTGCCTTCCAATGGAATACAATGCATGTTCTCCTCTGACATCAGCGCAAGCCATGCCATATCTTTCATCTTTTTCTGAAATTATGTGCAAACGCATAGCTTCAGCCTCTTGTTTTTGCATTTGTGATAAATTGGTGTAAACATGGAATACGAAGAGAATAGATTTGGGATATCGGAAACAGGTTATGGGATCGAAAGGCCGGACTTCAGCATAATATCTTACGACCTTAATAAAGCAGGACTTGATAGCTCGCTTGTATCGAAACTGGCGGA
>JAJZOS010000091.1 GCA_021851985.1 Microcaldota archaeon
GTGGTAAAGCCTGTTATAATACACTACTCCGTTAAACAATACACTCTTAAACGGCATTCCAGTAATACCGTCATAGAGAATTTCGTTTCCGAATTTCTCAAATCCGTGCTTTTCAAGAATGCTGCCGTAATTATCTATCCTATCCGTGCCTTTTTCGCTGAATGCGGTCCCATCCAGTACCTTTCCATTAACTGCTCCTGCTTTTCCTGCAAGCATTTCAAGTAGGTGACCAAACGTAAGTCTTGTAGGTATGCTGTGCGGGTTGAGAAGCAAGTCCGGTACTACGCCCTCTGCCGTGAATGGCATGTCTTCCGGAGGCACTATCAGCGCCACTACTCCTTTCTGACCGTGCCTGCTTGCGAATTTATCTCCGTTTTCAGGAGTTTTGAGGCTCCTTATCCTTACTTTTACTATTTTTGTCGCTCCTGTGGTTTCTGTAAATACTACGCTATCTACTACTCCCCCTTCGCCTGTTTTCATTACAGTAGAATCATCCCTCATCTTTTCTTCAAGCCCTCCGGCACCAATGTTCTCCTCAAGGAATCTTGGCGGGGCCACTTTTCCTATAAGCGCATCCCCCTCTGAAACCTCCATTTCCGGTTCTATTATACCATCTTCGCTGAGCTTCGAATAAATATGCTCTCCCATGAATCCGTCTGCAGTTGCCTGAGGAATCTTAAACTTATCCTTCTGTCCTCCAGGGTATCGTCTTTCCTCGTCTACATACGTTTTGTAGAATATCGATCTTCCGAGCCCGCGATCGACTGCGGCCCTATTAAGCACTATTGCGTCTGCCATGTTGTATCCGTAATACGTCGACAGCGCAACAACGAAATTCTGCCCGCTAGGATGTGTAGTTATTTTTGCCGTGTCATATGCCGCAGTTGTCACTACCGGTTTTTGAGGATAGAATAGTATGTACGCTCTTGAGTCAAATCTCTGGTTGAAATTTGTTGCATAAAGGCCCTGCGCCTGTTTTGTGAAATTTGCAAGCATGGCGTGCCTTGCAAGGCTGTTATGCTCCGGAAATGGGGAAGTATTTACCGTGAATCCAAATATTGATGAAATATCTACTTCAAGGTGCGTTGTCCTTTCGTTTATCGCTCCTTCATCGAGCGCTACCAACGCATTTTCCTCTTCCTCTGCGTCAAGGTATTCTATCACCCCGTTTCTTATCAGGTAGTTGAAATTTATTTCCCTGTTCTTCAGTCTTTCCTTCAATTCTGGTGTCAATTTAGATTTTCCGCCCTCGATTATTATATATGGCTTTCTTATCCTTCCCCTATCCGCATTTATGCTTACAGAATTCAGTTTCTCAGAGAATGATACATTTACCTCTCCAGAAACAATGCCCTTCCTCCTGGCTGCTCTTACTTCGTTAACTAGCGATAGCGGATTCTCCACGGTTCCTATGGCTTTGCCATTAAGGTACACGTATGCAGCAGCAATCTTTTTTGATGGCATAAATATCAGTTTATCAAAGTTTTTCTATCTTGCCAAGCTCTCCTACCTTTTGCTTGACTGAAGCTTCGTCTGCCCCGACAGTTATCTTGGACATGATTGCAAGATATTTGGTAAGTCCTACCTCCTGTCCTTCGGGGGTCTCAGAAGGGCATATCTTCCCCCACTGCGTTCCATGGACATCTCTGGCTTTAAAGTGCGGATGCTTCTTTGCAAGAGGGGATTTAACCCTTCTCAAGTGGGTGTAAGTGCTTATTATGTTTGTCCTATCAAGAACCTGCGACACCCCGGTTTGCCCCGCAATCCACGTTCCGGTTCCCATTGCATACGCGATCCTTTCGGTTATGGTGTCTGGATTTATTATTGATTGTATGCTCAGTTTTCTGCCCCTTGCGCTCGTTCTCTCTATCTGGTATTTTACTTCCTTAGTGAAAAATCTAAATGCATACGCGAAAAGCTCTTCCATAAGTTCTCCGGAAAATTTTACTCTCTTGTTTCCGTAATGGTCCTTGTCATCTTCTTTTGCTATGCCGTTGCCCACGAGTGTCGCTTTTCTTGCCATCTGTATGAGATATTTGCCTTTTTCATGTCTGTCTTCCGCTCCCTCTCCTATATGCGGCAATAAATAATTATCTATTTGTGTGTCTGCTCTCTTCTGCTGATACTCCTTTGTTTGTCCCGGCGCAGAGAGCTTTCCAAGCTCAACAAGCGCCTCATTTGTAGGTATATCCTTATGCTCATAAAGCTCAAGATTAAGCATCACATCATTCTTGAATGAAAGCATGTCGCTTGCATACTCTAAGATATCCTTAGATTTCATGCCCAGAGCATTAAGCAGAAGCATCAGATTAAGGCTTTTTGGCACTGTAGGGAAATCAACCGTAAACACCCCTGTCTGCGCTCTTGTTACAACGCATCTTGCCCTGAAGCCGGGTGCGGTTGAAAATACCACGCTTGCAATTTTGTCCCCGCCCTTCTTTTTCGTAGTTATTATCCTGTTTGCTGCTATGTCTTCAAGCCCTATGAGCACCCTTTCGACACCTTTTATTACAAAATAGCCTCCAGGATCTTCAGCATCCTCTCCATTCTCCACCATCTGCTGTTTCGAGAAGGTTTTCATGTAGCACAGGTTTGATCTCAGCATTATTGGCAGCTCTCCAACAAATACCTCTCCAAATGATGCAGATTTTTCTATTCCCCTTATTACCGGCACTATGCCTATAAATATGGGCGCAGAATAAGTAAAATTCCTCAATCGTGCTTCATTGGGCATTATTGCCCGTCTTGATCCGTCAGCCTCTATTATCGATGCCTTCTCTAGCCTAATCTTGCTGAGCTTCAATGCAAACCCCTCAACACTAGGTTCTATGACATTCTGCCTGTCTATAACCGATTGTATTCCAGTATCTATAAATCTGTTAAAGCTCTCTATCTGATGCTGCACTAACGAATTGGATTCAAGGAACGATTCAAGCAGTTCATTAGTCATATATACACCTACCCTTCTATCACTATCCTGTAATAAGGATAGCTTATCTTGCCATCACGCCTCTCTATCTTTATAATATTCCCAGGCTTTGCACCAAGCTTCACTGCCTGCGGATCGCTCTCGAGTATTTTAGGAAGATTTTCAGGTACTATGTCAAGGTCTTTTAGAAGTTCCTTTATCTCCTTATCACTCATCAATTCATGTTCCGGTACCAATATATGGTCTGTCGAAGGCAAAAATCCACCTAAAATAAGCACTAACCTTCAGCTTGCGTAACAATATTATAAAAGAGGATTTATAAGCGTTCTTTAAGCGCTCTTTACCACATGTATAAGCCGAATCCAGGGGCTTTGTAGCATAAATCGCATTTTTGCAAATTCAAATCCAATATTTTTTGTAACTATAATATGCGACCGCCGGGATTTGAACCCGGGTTTTTGACTTGGAAGGCCAAAGTCCTACCAGGCTAGACTACAGTCGCATAAACACTGTTTATTGCAAGTGAATATTTATAAATGTCAGGACATATAAATTAATCTGTATATTTTATTGGTCACTTTATGAAGAATCTTTACTTCAGCATATTTGCAAAATTAACACCGCTAATTTTTATACTAATATTTGTACAGGTAGCGTATTCTTCAGCAAACTGGACAGTGTATGGAAATGCCGGCTTCAAAGCATCTATCCAAACAAAGGATTACTTTAGCTCTCCGAATTCATTATTTGCAAATTCCTCACAATTCAGCTACTTAATGAACAACATAAGCATGCATCCTAACGAGATACTGACATACTGGACATACACGACTTCATTGGG
>JAJZOS010000013.1 GCA_021851985.1 Microcaldota archaeon
GTCTATTGCCTCCTTCTCGCTTACGGCCAACATATACGGATATACCTTTGCAGCAGAGCAGATAGAGGATGCTGACGCTGCAATGGCAGCTGCTCCTGAAAAGTGGGAAAGGGCCATAATGAACATAAAATTCCCGTTCAAGTTCAATGTAATTTCTGTTGCAGAAGACATACAGAAATACAGGGATGAGATAGAGACCAAGCGGGGGCTGCTCGAATTTCAGTATTCAAAGGAAACTTCATCTACAAATCCTAATCCAATGGGACTTGAAGCCATACAGCGCCAGATAAACGTAATGCAGGCGCGGATAGATCGGATAAGCCAAGGCGAAAAGCCCCTAAACGCCCTGATGTACATTGAAACAACTGCAGTTGGCGTAAGCGAGAAGGAGGCAATAGACAACCTGTCAAACCAGCTTAATGAATTGCAGACAGTATTCAACATAATGGATATAAGCATAACCAGGGTTACTGGCAGCGAGGTTTACCATCTTTTCAAATTCAATTACATGATACCTAGCTTGAAGGAATTATCAAATATTTTCCAGTCGCAGGGTTGAAATTTTATGGGATTAATAAAAATGCAAAAGATAATGAGCAATGAAATTGCAAAGAGGGCATTCCTGAGCCGGCCTTCCGAGCCTCCATCGGAATTCCTACTCAACGATCCGACTAATTCAATATTCATAGGGATAACCAAGAGATTCGGGGTGCCATTCACATGGACATTCGATACCCTCACAAACCCCCACATTTCAGTAGTGGGCATAACGGGTTCAGGAAAGAGCTTCTTTGTAAAGACATTCATACTTAGGGCAAATTATGTGTGGGGCACCAACGCGCTCATAGTGGATTTTGCCGGAGAGTACAAATCATGGGTCAAGCAGAGCGGAGGCACAATAATATCGCTTGGCAAAGGGGATTACATAAACATAATGGATCTTGCAGGTATGAAGCCGCTGGACAGGGTAAAGCAGATCATGACTTCACTTGATATACTGACTGATATAGAGGGGTTTCCGGAACAGAGGAGGCTTACTTCAGAAGCGATAGAACAGTCATATCTCAATGCAGGCTTCATACTTGGTAGCTTTCCTGTTGCAGGCAAGGAGGCGCCGACACTCAAGGATGCCGCAAGCCTTCTTGAGGAGAAGCTGCAGGAAGGCACATATCAGTATCCTGCAGAGCTCGAGAATGCAATATACCGGCTTAGGCAGTTTTCCAGGGAGGGGGAGGATTTCTTTGCAAGAAAGTCCACTATAGACTTGGACAAGATAGTATCATCAGGCCTCGTAGACCTCGACCTTTCATCCCTTCCTGACGAGAAGTTCAGGGCTCTTGCCGCATTGTTCATACTGCAGACATTAAAGGAGAAGATGAGGTCCGCAGGATGGAGCGCCTCAAAGGGCCTCAAAGCCCTAATAGTTCTAGACGAGGCGTGGAAGGTTGCAAGTGATGAAAGAAGTGATGCGATAACAATAGTAAGGGAAGGGAGGAAGTACCAATTCGGGCTTGTAGTCGCTTCGCAGAATCCAACGGATATACATGAAGCAATTTTCTCAAACGTCGGCTCAAGCTTCATACTGAGAATAAAATTCCAGAAGTTTATGGACTTTCTGCAGGGCTCGTTAAATTTCTCCCAGTTCATAAGGGACGAGATAAGCAAATTGGGCGTGGGAGAAGCTGCAGTGGATCTTGCATTTCAGACCTCTGCGCAGTTTCCGTCGACATTCATAATGAACAGGATATCCGGAGAGGTGCCTCTCGATGTTTTCACAGTGACTCTTGCAGACCTGATCACCCCCGAGGAGAATCGAGATCAGTCCATACAAAAGGAATATTCTTTAGAGAAGATGCTCTTAAGCTCAAAATTCATAGACAGCGGCATAAATACGGATATAATAGACACTGTTTTTGCGAATCTCGAGGCAAAGGGAAGGATAGTAGACCTTAAGGAATTTATAAATATACTTATTGCAAACAAGCTTATGAAGGAACAGGTAGTATCTCTGCTCAGAGGAATAGGCATTCCTGACGCCTTGATAAGCAAAGCCTTCATGTACGGGGAACAGGTGTAGAATTGGCCGGCACGTATTCAATAGAGAAGATAGAACTGAAGAGGATGCTGTCTAACCTCAAGGTAAGCGACAAAAATGCGGAATCTATCATATCTTCACTCGACAAGATGCACAAGCACGTCAACATCCTTGTACTAATAGGTATGCTGCAGAAATTCGGTTTAGGCCAGCCGGATCTGGTAAACATGTTAAGGAGGATTGGTATAGATGATATAACTATATCAAATCTGTTTGACAGTCTGGACGAGCAATCAGTAAGGAACACATTCGGAAAGCTTATCGAACTCTCGGTTGATTGATGGTACTATGGAAGGATATTGCATAATATGCGGCAAGAAGAGGTTAGGGATAGGCATAGCAAATGACCATGTGATAGAGTTTATAAAGTGGTTCAAGAGGAACATAACCAAAAACGAGAAAGGAAATACACTGGTAGTTTGCAGGACATGCTATCCAGAATACAAGAAAAGAATGGATAAATATGTGGGCAGGAGGCTCATTTATGTCGGAATAGGTGTTGCTTTTGCAGTTCTCGGCTTATTGCTTAATCCCAAAATAAGCGTAGTCCTAGTTTCAATATTTGTAATATTTGTCATGTACCTGGTTTCCCTTGTTAATTACACCCCTGGCCTTAACAAGTTGCAAAAGCGCCCAGAGCACAAATAATAAATATGCACTTATGGTATAAATCTTGTGTGCAATAATGGCCGACATATCCGCGTTAAGCGTACAACCTGGCGTTCAGGCAACCCCTTCTGCCGATCAGTATGCCCAGCAGCCGAAGATAGGGGAGTTCTCATTGCCAGGCAAGCTAAACTGTCCTGTTTCGGACCTGAATGAAATCTTCAGCAAACTGCCCCTCTATACCACAAAACTACAGAGCGACGGCATAGATCTTATAAAGGTAGAGAGCAGGAACATAGCAAAGAAGCCGTACCTATTCCATATAATAAAGATAAGGCCAAACGGCATAGATGTTGCATTCTCCATAATACCCGACTCAAGCGTAGAGCTGAGGCGGGCCAACGTGCTGAGCAATGTAGCTGCAATACTTTCAATACTTTCGGACAAGTATTCTGTGGACTACGAAAAATTCATACAATATGTGGATTCTGTGCTTGAAGGGCTTGTGTCCGGATTATCACAGAATTACACCTCTCTTTACAACAAGTATGATTCAATCTTAAGCGAGTACAGGGAAATCAAAAGGCAAAACATCGAGCTTTCGGCATCTAACAGGAATCTGGCGCTGCAGTCTGCTCAGCTAAGCGAGGAGAATAAATCATTGAAGGCGCGTCTGTCTGAGCTGGAGAAGTTCAGCGATGAGTCATTAATGGCTCTTGTTGAAGAATGGATAAAGTCACACAATGACTCTATAGATATAGTGGAATTTGCAAAAACCCATAATGTCACTCCGACAAGGATAGAGCAGATATTGGACAAGATGGCTTCAATGGGGTATATCGAACTTAAGGGATGAGGGTGCAATCATGGCTTATTCTGTAAACATAATGAAGAAATATCAGCACGTCAGGGTGTATTCCATAAAGAAAAGCGTGAAGGGGAACCAGAACGAGATATCCAGGATAATCGAATCATTGATAAACAGGTATCTGCAGAAGAGAGCGGAGAAGCAGGAGGCCTGAATTCTATGAAATTTCCAAATATGACGCTTAAAAACGTACCGATATCCTATCCTATCTGGAAAAAGAATCATTACATAAAACTTGCAGCAATCGCATTTGCTGTGCTGATAGTCATATTTATCCTTATGTCCCTTTACATAAGGAGCGTAATATCAAGCATACCTGTGCCTGTGCCCTCTCCTACTGGCATGATACTTGCAAATTTCTCTGAAGTATCCCAGGGGGTGCTTACCTTTAATTTCGCATCACAACTTGTAGAGTACGCACGCATACATTATACCGAATCTAATGCAACTTCAATGAACGCTTCAATAACTGTATTCAAGTCTAATCCGATACTTCCGATATACTTGGTCGATACGCAAAGCTACTGTGAGCAGTGCTTCATACCATCAACGCTATTCGGATACCTGAATTCATCTCTTTCATCAGATGGATTGGTGCTGAACCGCTCAAGCTTCAGGCTGATAAATATAAATGAGCTTTCATCCGTGCCAAAGGGGGCAATAGTAATAATTGCATCGGGGCTTATGCCCAATATTCTTCTGCCAGGTGAGACGTATTTTGAGCAGTGCCCGAGATATACAAACGTAACACTGCTTTCTTTGCTATCAGCCGGCGACACCGTCTTATATGTTGGCAGGAATCTCTCAACTTCAGTTTCGTGCAGCGGGCAGGTGATATTGACCTCCAACCAGACTCTATCATCACTCGGAGCAATTGCAGACTGGTCTGCGCCACAAAACACTCTTGGGGTGAACGGCACCACGAATCCGCTGTATCTGAAAAATCAGACTTTCGAATATACTGCTGCACCGGGCTATGGAACTTCATCATACATATCAATCCTGAATGGCACATTCGTTGTTCTGGGCAACTATCCATCGGCAGGATGGAACGACAGCGCATTTCTTCTCTCATCCGACATATCAAAAGTCATACTGTCAAGGTACTGGGCACCTGTGCTGGCATCAGGCGCTATTCCTGCTTCAGCTCCGTCAAATTCCGGGAATTTCACCATCTTTACGCTAAACAATGTCCTCCCCAACATTCCAAGTTCCGCAGGCATTATAAATGATTCATACTCGCTGGTTCAGGTGCATATGTCAAACGGACACCGCTATTCAAACAAGGAAATACTGCTGAAATATAAATTCCTCCAGAATGGCACTCTAAGCATACCTCCAATCGTTGGACAGTCGCAGCAGGTGCAGATAGAATCCCAGATATCTGATTCCGCAGCCCGCACCATAATAGGCCATATCCAGATCTATAACCAGAACTTCAGCGTTGCGCCGCAAAGCCCGATACCTATAGGGCAAATCGGCGCATCGATAATAATAACTAGCACATCATTTTTACTTCCTAGCGGATATTACATTGCATCTTTAATCGACCAGAACGGAGTGCAATATTCCTCTGCATTGACATACGTCCAGAATTCTACCATTGTGCCTGTAAAAGAGGATTTCAAGAACGCCTCCTTTATTTTTTCGGCAACGAGCAACGCCTCTCAAGTTAACGGAGTGCAATACCAAATCAACATAAACGGTGCATACAGCGAGAATGGGACTGCGAGCGGCGGAGTAATAAATTATTATCTCCCCAAAGGCACAGCCTTAAGCTATGGTTCTGGATCATTCAATGTAAGGATGCTCAATGATTCATATTCTATTCCATATTCTTACACTAATCCTGGTATCATAATACCTCCTCTGTACATAGAGTTTGCCATAGCTGCGATAGTAATTGTGGTGCTTAACAAGGTGCTTGTGCCTTCTTCATCCGATCTTTATTACATAGACGTGCCAGAAATTTCCCATACTAAGATGGAGCATGTAAAAGAATCAGCGGAAACAATAATATCCGTATTTAACAAGGTAAATGACTTTTATAAGTGGAGATATGTGCCCCTTACCGCAGAGGAGATAAAGTCTGGAATCAGCAGCAATGTAAAATACGGAAATTCGCGTGTATTCATAACACTTAGAAATACCCATTCAATACTCAATAAGCTTGTAAAGGACGGTGTTCTTGTTTCAACAGACGAATACTTTGCGCCAAAAAGTTGGATTTCAGATTCGGGGCATAGCATTGATTTTCTTGTCATATACAGGAAGATTAGGGATTTCTGCATAGCAAACGGAATGATGTCAACCGAGATGGACACTGCGACAAAGTGGGATATGGTGGTCACGAGAAAAGGCACGCAGAAATACATAAAGATATATTCTGAAAATTTCAAGATAAGGGATATAGAGATAAACAAGAACATAAGGACGTTTGTGGTTTTCCTGAATGAAGACAACAGGCTTGATTTCATGGACAAGCTGAGGAAGTCTCATGGCAAGAACGCCGAGATACTCAAGCTTGCGATAAAGTATGGTAATGTAAAGCTCACAGATTCTGAGAATCTGGATGTGCTCAGCATCTGACTATTCAATCTTCTTCTTCCGTATTCTGGTCTTCTTGTTTCACGTTCATCTCTGATTTTTCCCCGTTTTCATCGGCTTCATTGTCCGCCTCAAACAGCTTCTTGTATTTTCCTTCTATAAGGGATTTCAACTGCGCTTCTATGCTACCCCTGTCCATTCCTGTTATTTCGCTGAGGTTCATGGAGAGCTGGCCAACATATCTTATTATGGTATTGTATTTGGATGCCTGGGCATGCCTGTTCCTTTCGCCGCTCATGTATCTCTGCAGGTTCCTTGCGCAATCCATCACTGCCAATTTTATCTCTTCGATTATCTCCTGCTCCTGTGAAACTGCCTGCTTGCCTACGCCCGAATACGGTACATATACGCTTGAAACGTTAACAAGCACGCTTATTGGTTCTTCATCAAAGTTTTTTATTCCGTATCTCTTCCACTGAACCTCATTTACAGCTGTTGCAATTGCGCATATTGATCCATCAAAAAGGAGCGGAACTTTGTTTGCAAACCTTATCAGGACTCCTTTCGATCCGCCTTCAACTTCCTTGCCTGCCGAGCCTCCGTACGCTATGCCTGCCTCAACGACGAAAGGTATGCCTCCCCTGAAAACCTTGGGTTTCCTTTCAACGACGCTCATGAATTGCGGATTAAGTATGTTCTTTATAGTCGCCTTTATCTGCGCTTCTCCTATAGTGGAGAGCGAATCGAGGTCTGGCGCTATCCACTTTACCTTCTTGAATGCATTTACAAGCTTCTCCGCGTCATCCCATGTCATCTCCTTCGGCTCCTTGTTGAAGTCTACGCTCTTCTCAATCTCCCTGAGTTCGTCAACCTTGTTCTGGCTAAGCCTTGAGAATGTGTCAACAAGAAATGAGGATATCTTCCTGCTCTCGCTAAGATGGGCAAATTCAAGCAGATCATTTGTTCCTATCCCAAGAGGATGCGGTTTACTGGCCTTCGGCCTTTTAGGCATCTCAGTCACTGATCTAATAAAATTGAATTCCTTACCTTCGGGGTCCTTGAGCTTCAGCATTGCATGCGGATTCGACAATGCCGTCCTTCTGACATATTCATAAACTCCATGGTCGCTGTTCTCATACTTCACGTCTCCAAATTCTCCATATATCGAAAGACCTGTAAACGTCTTATCAATCTCCTTCATGTTAATGATTAGAGGTTTGTTTGATTTTATGTCTATTCCGAGATCGCATTCATATGCCGATTTGCCCGTACCCGATTTAATGTGTATCGGTTTTCCGGTAGTTATCTGTGAGAAGAGGGTGCATCCCGAACCCCCTATTCCCTGTTGGCCCCTCTGCTGCATATATCTATGGAATTTTGTGCCAGACAAGACCGTTGCAAGAACCCTCCCAATTATCTTTTGCGGGATCCCCGGTCCGTTGTCCGTCACATGTACAGAATACTTAGTTTCTGAAAGCTCTATTATCCCTACCGATATTTCAGGAAGAATGTTAGCCTCTTCGCATGCGTCTATGGAATTGCTTACGTATTCGTGCACTACCGTTGTAAGTGACCTTACCTTTCCGGAATAACCGAGCATCTGGCTGTTTTTCCTGAAAAACTCCGAGACTGAGTGCGTCTTCAATTCCTTGAATATCGTATCTGCATCTATGATATTAGGCATATACCTCCTCCTTATGTTTTCTTTTTTCCATTTCCATGGCCCTATATGCTGTCTTGTGCCTTCCGCCCTCTATCAGCACGTTTATCGCAGCTTCCGCAGCGCTCAATTCGTCTATCCTTCCTATAGCGCTTACTGTGCTTCCGAATATTGCCATATCCACTCCGCTTACAGATTCAATATAATTCTTTGTCTTTCCATCACTGCCTATTATACGTGCCTTTATCCTTGCTATCTGGTCCTTGTTTCTAAATACGTCCTTGAGGTTTATCTGTTTGAAGAAATAATCATCATTAAGCAACTTAAGGGCCTTGTCTATTCCAAAACCCCTACCGAACGCCTGTATCACATTCTTGGCATTATACTCGTCGTACGGAGCGCCCTCCACCACTACCTCATTGTCTTGCATTTCTATCCTGCAATTCAATCTTTCCGTCAGCTTCCTGAGCATTTTTTTATCAACGAGTTCGGATCTTTTATGGGGTATTAGCAAGTGTTCCATCGCAATCAAAGTATTTTTATTTGTAATCTCGCAATGTCTATAAATATATCGCTGCGCGCATTTTCGATTGCCCTGAATGCTTAGCAGTGTACCAGGTTAAATGCGGTTTGAATGAAGATAATTATAAAGAATAACTACGCTGACATGTCAACTGAGGCATTCAAGCTATTCGCTGAAGCGTTCCGTGACTCCGAGTCACTTGGATTTGCAACCGGAAACACCCCAAAGGCTCTTTACAGAATGATATCCTCGGAATGCAAGGCAGGAAGACTATCATTCAGGGGTAAATGCACTTTCAATCTTGATGAATATTATCCGATAAGCAGCCAAAACAGTGAAAGCTACTGGAGCTACATGAATGAAAATCTCTTCAATAACATAGACATCGATAGGCGAAAAATAAATTTTCCTAGGTCAATGCCAAATGCGGATGAAACGGTGAATCGTTACATTGAAAAATACTCGAGATTCGGCCCGGTCGATTTGCAAATATTGGGAATAGGCCGCAATGGCCATATAGGTTTCAATGAACCTGGCACTACAAAGTATTCTACAATAAGGATAGTGGATCTATCCCCTGATACAATAAAGAGGAACAATGCCCCGGTCCATAAGGCAATAACCATGGGCATAAGGGAGATTCTCGAATCCAGGAAGATAATACTGCTTGCTTCAGGCTCTGACAAGAGCTGGGCCGTATCGGATGCGGTTACAGGAAGGATAACTAAGAGTCTGCCGGCGTCGTTCCTGCAGGAGCATGCCGACACTACGTTAATATTAGATAGGGAGGCGGCAAGCCGTCTGCATTATGGGGGAAATATTGAAATGCAGCAACAATATCCCAATGATCATGCTTGAATGCGGAATTCCTCAAAAACACAGAAAGATTTATATATCATTATTATTACATATATGACTTGTTCATGATTCTTGCATGAATCTTTCGAGAAGGTTTCATGAATTGCTCATGAATTGTTTGTGATTGGATGGCGCTTTCAAAAGATCAGATAATGGGGGAGATAACAAAGCTCCGGGCAGAGCTCAAGGAGCTTTCCGAGAAGAAGCCGGAACGCGTGTCCGTTGAAGAAATTACGAATACATCATCCTTGATAAGATACTTTTTGGAGGAGAGGGACAGGACAGGCAGGCTGGAAAAAGCGCTTTCAAATCTTACGGAGCAGGTCAGGAAGCTGGCAGAAGACGAAGTGCAGCAATATGCGGCACAAATGCCAATGGGGCAGTACGAAATTCCAATATCAAGCATTGATGCCAAGGTACTTAACTTCATAAAGACACAGCAAAACGAGATGATATGCGCTGATGATTTAAAGTCATTCATGAAATACAACGGCAGGAATGCTGCGTGCTCCAGGCTTAAGAAGCTGGAGAGTATGGGATTCCTCTCAAAATTCCAGCTAGGTCACAAGGTTTATTACAAATATGATGCTGGCAAGACGACTAACGCGCTAATCATATCACCTCCACAGTAGAGAAAGGCGACCTGCGCTTCCCCAGCGCAGGTCCTTTCCATTTCTCCTCCTTTTTAGCGCACTTCAAACCACTTAAGCATAGCCTAAAGAAAATATCCTTGCAAATAAACATGTGCATGGCATGCGTAATATTTTCATAATGTCTCACCAGAGCGATATAGACGGGGTTGGCAGCGCAGCGCTGATAAGGATGAAATACGAAGTTCCGCTTTCAAACATCTTCTTTACTGATTATTCGAAGGCGGGGCTAGAATATGTGGATAAAAACCTAAGTACAATGTACAAAAACGGAATTACATTATTTATAGCTGACCTTGGCATCAATGATTCGTTAATTCCAAGCTACAAAAAGATAGTAGACCATGTCAAAAAGCACAACGGAAGCGTAGTGTGGTTTGATCATCATCCATGGCCTGAATCGGCAGTAAAGGAAATAGCTTCAAAATGCGATATTGCAATAGTGGGGGAGAACGACAAGTTCTGCGCAACTGAGATAACATATCGAGAGTTGGGCTTCAGGGGCAAATTCACAAAGGATTTTGTAAAGATAGTTCACCATTCCGATTTCAATATTCCTCCAAAAGAAAAGGGCCATAGGGATCTTGTAGGGCTGTATGCGCTAAGCATAACTAATTACAACACCTCCCATTCAAGGGACATGATGACCAAGAAGCTCAGGCACGTAGTAGATGTGATAAGCAAAGGCGAATTTTCAGATCCAACAATAAGGGGAGATGCCACAAGCTTCAAGAAACTTAATGACAGCAGGATAAATCTCATGCTTAAGGACCTGATTACGAGAAAAAACTTTGCATTGGGGTTCTCAAAGCAGATACAGTCAACTGCCGGGTGCGGGGCGATAATGGACAAGAGCGGAAAGGAAATCTCAATATACATAAATATAAGTGACCAAAGGGGACACATACGCAGCAGGACTACAGATATAAGCCTTCTTGCAAGTGCGCTTGGCGGAGGTGGGCATCCCCATGCGTCCGGATTCAACATAGATTCGAATAAATTTGGATACTTAAGGACCAGAAAGCAGAAAGAGGCATTTGCAGATTTTCTAGAGGAAAAGATGGTAGCTGCATACCGGAAAAGATATTAATCCTAACTTTCACCGCGGTTTTTGCGTTTTGACTACAGACTTTGCCATCTGACAGAGCACCGTCACAATAAGTATAAATATCTGAAGATAATCCTATATTTTCAAACTGTTTATAATATGGTGATTAATTGTTTCACGATGCAAAAACAAGAGTTGGAGAGGAGGAGCCTTCTAAGAAACTGCATCTTATCCAAGCATTCAGGGACTCTAGCAGAGAGCGTAGTCAGTATAGGAAAGATAAGAAGGAAGGCCTGCTTCTTGATAAAAACGATTTACTCAGACACGGGGTTAGGAAATTTAAGGCCATGTTTATATACGTAGATATAGATAGCGAAAAAGTGGTAGAGCTTTATAATCTGACTCTTGAGGCTTCAGACAAGTTCAAATCCAAGCTAATTAATGCAAAGGCCGATAAATTATCCGATTCAGAAATTTTAATCATGTCAGCAATGATAACAATAAACTCAAAAGTTGAATATGTAATGTCGAATAGCCCGTTTGCTAGCTATGTTCATGCCACTCCTCTTGATTATTACATTTCAAACGGAGGTAATTGCGTTGCAAAATCACTGATGACGCTTGCAGTGATGCAAAGACTGAGAGAGGACGGCCTGATATCCGGTGAATTCGGATTTAAGGCTAACTTCATGAAAGGCGTACAATACGGCCATATGTATGTTGCATACAGGGGAAATGACACAAAAATGATAATCGATACCACCAATTTGTCTACTACCCAATATGGTACCAAAGAGATTAACAAACTAATGGAGAAATCGTTAAAAGCCTACGGAGAGTGGAATTACTTCGATACCTCAAAATTACGCAAAAAGTTCATCAGAGATTCAATCTGGAATTCTGTTCCTATTGCCTTATTCTTACCCTATGTTATTTCCGGCAAAATTCTATTTGACGTACTTGCAGCCGCACTTTCAATCGGCGAAGCATTCAGCTGGAAAGAATTCAGGCGCAACGTAAATAAACAGAATTTAAGCTGATTAACTCTACGACATCTATTTTCCTAGAACTCCGTATCCTGAAAGCCTCCATCTCTGTGCAAAGTTCCTCAGCACCGATATCTTCGCGTTTTTGTCAATGCATACCGTATGTTTCAGCTCAAGCTGCAGCTTGTCCCTCTTCGCCTTCTTCACGTATCCTACCACTGTACCCGTGCCTATCCCAAGAAGTATTGGCTCGTTTTCCCTGAAAGCCTGTTTTGGTATGTCGCTTCTGTTCAGCGATACATATGATACATCCAGGGATTGCCTAGATTCCGGAAGTTTTCCTGCAAGTCCGACTATCTGTCCGACCAATCCGTCTGCCTTTGCGAAAGACGGGTCGATTTCGGTGCCTATTGCAACAAGGCCTCCTGCAATCGCTTCGTCAAGCGTCTCCGATCCTGCAGAAAGGCTTTCAATCTTCGTGAATATAGGTTCATATACCTCTTTTCGTGTTTTGTCTTTTGCAACGTTTATGCCGGGCCTGATTTCTATCTCATCGCCAACCTTGAATTTGCCTCTTATTATGGATCCCCCTACGACTCCTCCGTGCAAATCCTTTATTTTTGTTCCTGGCCTGTTTACGTCGAATGATCTTGCTACGTACATTATCGGATCGGATTTCATGTCCCTTTCCGGGATTTTAAGCCTTACTATCTCCTCAAGCACGGCATCCACGTTCACATTCCTGTTGGCCATCACGGGCACGATTGGCGCATTCTCTATCTTGCTTCCTTTCAGGAACTGTTTTATCTGGTTGTAATGCGCTTTTGCCTTTTCAATTCCTACGATGTCTATTTTGGTCTGCACTACAACGACTCTGTCTATGTTCAGAGCATTGATTATCATCAAATGCTCTTTGGTCTGCGGCATGGGGCATGGCTCCGTGGATGATATCACAAACAGCGCAGCGTCTATTATGCTAGATCCTGCTATTGCAGTAGCCATGAGCGTTTCGTGGCCTGGAGAATCGAGAAGCGATATCTTCCTTACTGGCGTAGCAGCTTTCCCGTCCGCGCATGTAGACGTTGTTGTGTAAAAAACGCTTCCATCCGCTTCGCATTTGCTTATTGTCGCTTCAGCGTATCCGAGCTTTATTGTCATGCTCCTTTTAACGCTTTCGCTGTGGGTGTCGGTCCATGTATGTGTTATTGCAGCAGTAAGGGTGGTCTTTCCGTGGTCTACATGTCCCAAAGTGCCTATATTGAATTCGCTCTGCTTAAGCATAAAATACCTCAAAGATTTATGTTTACTCCTTCTTCTCCTTAGGCCTGAATATCTCTTCTGCAGGCTTGCTTCCATATTCCGTTATCACTGTGTTGATTTGTACAGTGTCGGCGCTTATGGTGCTTCCCCGCACCAGCCTCCTTGTCCTGTATCCTTTTTTAGGATGCCTTATTCCGGGGCCGCTGCCTATAAGGGGCCTCGCCTTCCTCGTCCCT
>JAJZOS010000092.1 GCA_021851985.1 Microcaldota archaeon
TTATCAGTTTAAAATTGCTGTGTAAAAAGCATTAAATCTGTGTAAAAACCCATTTAAAACAAAGGGTTTATACACAACGCAGTTTTGGGTCTATCCTGCTGATCAAAGAAATTATAAACAACACGAATAAATTATTTGCGTGGGGAAATCTAGTGTGTTCAAATGTTCAAAAAGAATACTTATATTACTGAAGGGAAGGATGCTGATGATATAGCATTAAGTCTAGGTATGGATAACCGCATAATCCTCCATGAAAATCAGGATAGGGTGCCGCTAAGGAAAAAAGGGAGTGATGGAAGTATGTATATGGAAAGATGCGGCCGCGCATGATGTGCTATTGTCTAAAATTTATACAAAGGAATATTAAACTGTCTAGATAAAGATACCTTAAACGGGGAGCTACGCTAACCTGGCAGACTGCAAGCCTTGGGCGCTTGCGATCGGAGTTCAAATCTCCGGCTCCCCATTCTTTCAGGCTAGCCTTTTCATTTATTTTTCTAATTATTTCAGCATCTTTAGTATAAAGAGAACTCATACATATCTTATCAAGCCAGCTAACAATAGCCTTCCATCGATAAAACAGATACTTTGCAGGATGTAGTTATTACATGAACGCAGAAGATGCCCACGCAATTTACGGGCAGTAGGATGTCATGTCAAAATAATGCCATCAGTATTGCAGCTATTACCATTATTCCAAATCCTATCCATTGAACAACTACCAATCTGTCTTTATACCATATTCTCCCTAAGATTGCAACCACTATTGGGCTTATTGCTATTATGCCTCCGCCAAGTGCTACAAGGTTAGTAGTGCTGACAAACCCAAACATGTCATTGCCAAGCCCGTCTATTACTCCTATAAAGATTGCGATTGCAAACGGCAAATAAAGCATGCTTCTTTTAGGAAACTTTTTTAAAACATTTTTTGTACCTGATTTCTTGAGCACCCCTATAAAAAATAGGGCTATTGCTGTTGTAGCAATAACCCTTGCGATTAAGAGTGGCATCGCAAAGTGCCTCGACATATCTATTGTGGTTATCATTAATATCCAGAAAACCGCCCAGGAAAAGTTTGCAAAAAGTGCGTATAGCAGCCGTTTGTTTAATTTTAGGCTGTCCATAAGCATTACAAGCACAGCACCGATGAATATGAATGCCATAAGCACAGAATTTAAGCTGCTTATGTGTTCTTTTAAACCTAGCACTCCAAAAAGTATTATGGCTGCAGGCAGGATTTCATTTATAACATATGTGCTTGTGACGTTCTCAGTTGATACTGATTTGTATATGAGTATAAAGCCCAATCCCCAGAATATCCCTGCAACAGAAGAGAGTGCAAGTTCTATATTTGTCATAGGTGCATCGTAAAATAGCGCTATGATAGCAATGGGGATAAGCCCAGATATGAGTATTATAATCGTAGTTATGCTTATGCCTATCGCATCGACAGGCTTTTTGGATAAAGCGTCTTCCAGCCCCCATAGCATCGCTGCGATAAACGACGCCAGAATAACGTATTGCACTATGTCCAATCAACTCACGCATTTATACTTATAAACCGTTGAATAACCATTGTGTTAAGGCATATAAATTTTATAGAAAGCTTTTATGCATATTGGTGTGAAATCTCATGCCTCAGAGATAGCGCGATTGGTCTGCAAAACAAACAAAACTTAGCAGTGGAGTCCTCAAGCTAAAACAAATTGCAGAATGGCGAGCACAACATGTATAAACATAAATTACGATATAAGTATAATAGTTTCAGATTGCATTTGCTACAGTATATATTTAATTTAGGGATAGCATCATGAAGTCAAAAAGGGCATTTTCGCCTAACGGAAAGGGCATTGCATTTGATGGAAGGAGGTTTAAAGTGCGTATCCAAAATGTCATGCTCCCTAATGGAAAGCGGATGCAAAAAGAAGCAGTAATGGCGCCAAGAGTGGCAGTGATACTTCCCATATCAAATGGCAAGCTGATTATGATAAAGCAGTATAGGCCGGTGCCTGGCATATGGATATATGAGCTTCCTGCAGGCATAATAAACGCCCATGAATCTCCAATCAAGGCAGCAATAAGAGAATTGGAAGAAGAGACCGGGTACAAGGCAAAATCCATCAAGAAAATTCTGGAATGCTTCATAAGCCCTGGCATAAGCAACGAATATGCCTACGTATACATTGCCGAATGCGGAAAAATGGGAGCACAGCATCTGGACGAGCATGAGGATATAAAGGTGTTCGAAACAACGCTCGAAGACGCTATTAAACTGCTCGAAGGCGGCCGCATAAAGAACGCCGTCAGTGCGCTGGCAATAAGCTTATACCTTTTGAAAAAATACCGCATTGCAAATGGCCATGTATAAATGTGTAGCAGGATAAAAATCGGTAGCTAGCTGATATAAAAGGCATATATAAAAATATATATTATGGAAATACCGGAAAGTGAAAGGATCACGCCAAAGATTGCAGTGCAAAGGCTTATAACTTGCTTCACTACTGCTAATGAGGAGATAAATAAAGCCCTTGGCCAAGAGATACCTGAGAAAGAGTTAAAAGCACGCGTTAAGCTATTCGTGGGGGATGCGTTCCGAAAGTGCAATGTCGATATAAATAATCCAGGCAAGAATGGTCTGAAAGAAGCCATGGAAATCTGCAAGATAAATACCAAAAAAATGCTTGGTCCAAATGCTGAGTCTATAATAAAAAAGCATTATAAAGAGATGAGCGAAATAATAGATAAACTGCCAGATTGAGCATGTTGCACAATGTTGCAGTTATTGCATTTATATGATAATATTGTAGAAACGTGCGCCTTGGCTATCTAATTTCATAATATCCTGCCAACCGAAAGCCATTAATATCTATATAGCGTGATATATATGCGGACAAATTAAGGCGTAACTGCTCTAATTTTACGTGCAAAAAAATAAAGTGAATTGAATGAATCAAGACGAAGGAATGGAAGAAGACAGATCTTTTGAAGAAGGCCGTGGAATGCGCGGTGACAGAAGGGGAGGAATGAACAGATTTTCAGGACCATCACAACCTAAGCCTGTAAAGGTAGGAGATGAAGTAGACGTTAAGGTTGAGGCAGTTGCATCGAAAGGCGATGGAATAGCCAAAAAGGACGGCTTTGTAATCTTTGTCAAGGGAGCGAAAGAAGGAGATGCTGTAAAGGTAAGGATAACTGATGTAAAGGAAAGATTTGCAACAGGAGAAATAATGTCCTAATCTTAATGCCTTAAAAGCATTGGAATTTTTATTATATTTTTTATTTTATTCTTAT
Organism: Microcaldota archaeon; assembly: GCA_021851985.1. The sequence goes on from JAJZOS010000092.1 coordinate 3,292, forward strand.
CCTTTTTATATCATGTTTTTGCATTTTTTATCGATATGCAATTAATATCTGTACCTGCTATCTCAGCTTGCCGTCTGATAATTTTTGCTTCTGCATTAACGATTTAAGCTCCTTCTTCAGCACAGACAAATCACCCCTATTGCCTATGGCTATCCTCATGTACGGGCCCTTAAGGCCTGTAAACTCAGAATCAGAAGCCTTGAATACGAAGATGCCCTTATTTTTCAATCCTACATAAATCTTCTCCAGTTCAGCGATGCTCTTGAACTTCAGGAACGCAAAACCACCATTCGATTTGAACGCATATATACCTAATCCCAACGCAAACTGCTCAAACTCATCCCTTAGCCTTTTCATAGAAGCTATCCTTTTTTTATAATAACCTAGACTCGAAAGTGCAGCGATTCCAGCTGCC
>JAJZOS010000093.1 GCA_021851985.1 Microcaldota archaeon
GACACATATACCGGGAACAAAGTTGTAAAATACAATGGCATAGTTTACTCAAGATTCAATAAAAAGTCCATTTTTACTCATTCATACTGGGATTACTTTCTTCCCCTTGCATACATTTACAAGAATCCGAAGATACTGCTTATAGGTCTCGGTGGAGGGACTATGATTATGCAACTAAAAACACTTTTTGGGAATGAAATAGATCTAGATGTAGTTGAAAGTAACATAGATATGGTGAAAATAGCTGAAAGGTCAGTTCCTGGAATAGGAAAAAACACTGTCATCTGTGACGGTGCAAAATATGTTGAAGAAAAAATATGCTACTATGATTTAGTATTCCTTGATGCGTATGACGATCTTAATATACCAGACCAATTCTTATCTGAAAAATTCGTGGTAGATGTTGATAAGGCGATGAAAAATGATGGCATATTGGCAATAAATTATGCTATGACATTCGCTAGTTCCCCAAAATTAGATGAATTAATAAACAAACTCAGGACAAGATTTGCAGTATACAAGGTAGGCAACATAAAGGCTTACTCAAACATAATATTAATTGGGTCTAAGCATATGGCAAAGGAAGAGATAATAGAAAAAATAAAGAATAATATGAAGATAGATAGCGAGAATAGCTTCCTTATAAATGCATATGAGGAATTAAGTGAAGCGTAAGATATATTTAATATTTTAATAATAAAAGATTGATGATATGGCAGAAAAGATAAGGTGTGCACATATACTTGTTGAAAAGCAGTCCACTGTACTTGCACTTCTCGATAGAATAAATAAAGGCGAGAAGTTTGAGAAGCTTGCCGAAGAATATTCATTGGACGGGTCGCGAAGGAGAGGAGGAGATCTTGGGTATTTTGGAAGAGGCATGATGGTAAAAGAATTCGAGAAAGCCGCATTCGCGCTTGATGTAGGGCAGGTTTCAGGCCCAGTAAAGACTGAATTCGGTTACCACCTTATAAAGAGATTAGCTTGATTACAAGCAATAATAGTTAATATTTTTAATCTTATTCTCTTAACTTTATTCATGCGCAGATTTGACAATATAGATGATGAGGTTGAATCAGTAAACAGATGGGAAGAACGAAAAGATTCACAAGTACACTATCACAAGCCAGTAATAGGCAAGGTGTTTATAGGAAAAGTAGGACAGGTATTTCCCAAGATAAATGTAGTTGCCATAAGGCTTAATGGTCAACTTAGCGTAGGTGACATCATAGAGATAGGCAATGAAGAGGAAGCAATAAGGCAGCGTGTTGAGAGCATGCAGATAAACGGAAAAAATATAATAATCGCCAATGAAGGCGATGAAGTAGGGATAAAGCTCAAGTATTCAGTTCCGGAGAATAGCGATGTATACAGAATTAATCTTCACAAAACTAATTAGGATATGCACTATTCCGGTGACATCTTCCACCATTAAAGCGCGTGGGCTTCAACAAATCTGAAAGTTTATAGATGTCTTTGTTGAAGATACTTTTATTAGTGGCATCACAACGATCATATTTATTGCACCATTCAAATTTATATGCTTTGCAGTGGGATTATATCCCATCCCGGAAGGAGTGGGTTTTACGCCCACGTTGATAAATACTACCAAACAGAGATCAATTTTCTATATTAGGAAGGCAGTGTATAGACTCGTGTATAACTCGATAGATATAAATGTAAACGTAACTTTCAACACTACTGGTTTACCTGTGCTTCGGGCAATTATGTTTTTTGTCGTACAACTTTGCTTGTAAATTGTGGACTCGGTGGGATTCGCACCCGCGACCTTCCGCTTGCGGATTATGGATTACTATGTGACATCATCCCACCCGTAAACGGCGTGGGATTTCCTGCTCACGTTGTTAATTGTCCTATCTTTGACAAACCTGAGGAGCAGAGGGTCGGATATGTAATATCTGCTTTTTGTATCTTTTTCTATATACCCCAGCCTGCCCAACGTGCTCAAATACTTTGATAGGCTAGTGTTATTGAAATTTGTTGTTTTTCCAATGTCAACAAACCGTAAGGGCTCCTTAGCAAGCACGGAAAGCACTGCAATAAGCCTTTGTGTACCTATACCGAGCTCAGCTATACTTTTTACCTCCTGAGAGACTATCTTATTTGCCTCCTTTATTGTTTTCGTAAGGGCAAGATTTGGGTTCTTTGTCTGTGAATAGTTGTAACCAAAGAGAGTCAGCCATCCTGGGAGCCCGTCAAGATTTTCTTCAATGTTTATCGCCATTTTATCGTTTAATTCCAGGTGGAGTTCTGCTGTACCTGCTTTCAGAAAACCGAGACTTATAGAAGACTGCCATCTTCTTATCTCCATCTCTGTTATAGCCCTCCCATATAAGGGGCTGCTTGGTCCTGGTTCAAGTATAGACTTCATCACACCAATCATCGAACCAGTTATGATAAACGTTACGTGGTCGTAATAATAGTCATACAGGTGCGCCAATAACATTACAACTTTTCTCGGGTTCTTTAGCCACTGCGCTTCGTCTACGATTATATATATGTGCCCGATTCTTTTCAATAGGTATTCGAGATCTTTTTTTGATAATGTTTTATTGTACTCTGCCCCTATGCTGATCGGGGTATATGGCACTTTAATATCTGTTTTGACCTTAAGAGAGCTTTCCGGAATTTTTAGTAGCTTGTTCAGCGCTCCAGCAAAGTCGCTGTTTTCCCTTGCATCCAATAGAAAAATCTTCTCACCCATTTTTTTTATGGCGCACTCTGCGAGAGAAGTCTTTCCAACCCTTCTTGGTCCTAGTAATATTACCCAATTCTTTTTCTTTAGGCTTTCGACTAATTCGTCTAGCTCTTTTTCTCTTCCATAAAGGAAACGTGGATCGGATTTCGGATTTGTATCGAACAGGACCATACACTCACTTAGTAAACCCCCTAACTAAATAAATAGGCTTATAAACATTAATAAACCTTGCCTATGAAGCCACAGGACTTACGAATTGGTGGTTTTTGTCACACAACTTTGCTTGTAAAATGTGGACTCTGCGGGGATCACACCCGCGACCTTCCCGTTGCGAACGGGTGCGAGACCTAGCTTTCTCGTCTAGCTTTCGTTTCCATATAGCCACCGTAGATTTTATTTCGTACAAATGCGAACATCTGTGTCTTCGCACACAGATTATACCGCATTTAGAAATATAAAGGGCTACGGTGCAAATATCGCGGAAACCGCACCCAGTGTTTTCGGTTAACCTTTCCAAAAAGGTTTGCGCACCCAGACTTTTTGGTAAAGCTTTTCGTAAAAAGATTTTGCAACTAGGTAACCCGTAACCATATGCCACGACAGCTCGTGCGTTGCTTAGGCAACTTACGAGGTCTATCGCTCCAACGAACTGCAATGTCCCACATCAGCCATTTCCTGGAGCTGACACGTACCACAAAACACATCTGATTGAACTAACGCTGCTCATTTCTTTGTCGAGATTCCCAACGCACCCAATAAGTTCCTGCTCTCTAACTTGTCGGGAAGTTCGTTGTCGCTGCATCTGAATATCGCCTGCAGCCCCAATGCGATGATGTGCTTTGCATACATCGCGCCGTCCCGATACCAATGACCAAGTTCCTTCGATACAAAACTTACCTGTTTCATTGCGACAGGTATAATTTTCTTTATTTTCGATATTTTCATCTGAACAACTAGGCGGGGGCTGCCGCTGCAAGGCGGTGGCTC
>JAJZOS010000014.1 GCA_021851985.1 Microcaldota archaeon
CTTGGGAGCTTTTCTTCGAAATTGCCCGCATCTCCCTTCGCAGATAACATTAGCGTTCCGTCTTTAGCAGAAAACTTAACATACCTATTTACAAAGTTTGCGCGCCTTAATGCATCGGATAGTTGCTTTGCATTTATACCTATTTTTGCGCTAAACTCAAGGGATGGTTCTCTTTCTTCTCTTACAGGGAGATCCAATATACGCATTACATTTTCATGATCTCCGCTTTTTCCTTTTACATGCACTTTAAGTTCGTTATCGGTTTGTACAAGCGTAACTGACTCTCCTTTCTTAACAGAATTAAGCATTTCGCGCAAGTTTTTCACATTCAAACCTAAAACTCCTTCCTTTTTGACTTCATATTTCTCCATAAATTTAGATGGCAATTCTGCTTTAGTCATGCTAATTCCAGAAGAATCTAGAAATCTGCTTCTAAGACCTTGTTTTCTCACTTCTATGTTGGCTTCTGTTTCAAGTCCCAAAGATTTTATAAAGTTCTTGAAATCTGTACCTTCCGGGAAAGAAATTTCGACACCTTCTGCCATATTTTTTAGGTATGGTATTTCAGCTTCCTTTGCTTCTTTTGTCTTTATGTCCTCTTTTCTGCTTTCGCTTTTTTCAGGCTTAGCGCTAGCTTCCGCTGTTTTGTCTTCTTTGGCTTCTTCTTTCTCTTCTTCTTTATATCGTTCGTGCTCTTCGGGCTTCGCTTTTGCTTCTGGCTTAACAGGTTCTTTCTTTTCTGATTTGTGATGAGCTTCATACTTTTCAGCGACTTTATGCATTTGCTTTTTTCCTATTAGCTTGGAAAGTTCTTCTATCTCCTCCTCGAGGGTTGTTTTCCTTGTTTGTTTTTCTTTCTCCATGCTTACGCCTTTGCTAGTATTCTTTTCTTTTTCCCTGTTTTCTCAAACTTTTCTATGGCCCAATCTCTTTCACGCTTTTTGTTCCAGTAAGGGCTATGGCATCTGGGGCAGTATTTAGGCACCTCTTTCTTGCGCGGGCTCCACTCGTAGCGGCAACGCTCACAGGCATAGCCCATTTTTTTTATTGGCTTTAAAGCTTCCATGTCAATTCCCTTTCTTAATATATTATTATATCATAACATATATAAACCTATGCCTCAATTTTATAAATTAGGGTGTTTGCGGTTTTGTATACTAAAGGAAAATCAAATGTTCCATTTTCCAATGCCTGGAAGTTTGTGCCACTTATCGACATATTTGCATTAAGGTTTCCTTCTAACGCTATTCCAGCCGTATAGTTTAGCCAGTATCTATGCACTACTAAGTAATCGGGCCTTACCTTTTGCAGATAGGAGTAATTGCCCGCTTTTGCGAAGAGGAAATGCGAGAATTGAGCCATGCGAGTTGAATTCTGCCCTATGACGCTGTCGGTATAACTTTGCCTGTTTGCCCAACCTTCTATTACTGAGCCATCCTGCCAGAGAGTTAGGAAAGTCGCATTTGCAGTGGTATTGCTGTCAATCCAGGCTAAATATTTGCCTATATGTGCGGAAGTGTCAGGCTTAGTTTCATAAAAATATGCCACAGCAACACTAAGCTGTGCAATTACTAATAGCACAATCAGCAAATAAATAAGTAGTTTTAACCTGTCTTCCTGATTCAGCTTGAGAAGTGCAGTTATCCCAATTATCGATAGCAAAATTAGGGGTATATAAAATATGCTGGCCCATCTTTGAGCAAGAAATGCTAATGGTCCGGTAATAAAAACCATTGATAAAACGAATACCTCATAGCTTTTTAGCATCTTCTTTTTGAATAGATAGACGAAGCCAACAAGAGCAAAGATAGGCAGAAGCCCAAAATCAGCAAAGAAAGTGGAAAGCGTAGGAGATTGCAGTTCCGCTATTGTATTATTGCTACCTATTGGGAGAGCACCTAATATAATGTTTCTGCCCTGAGGTATAACAAGCATTATTGCAGAAGCAAGGAGGATTAGCAGAAACATTACTATTATGATTTTGAATCCAGTGAGCCTTTCCCTGAAAACTATCCCAATTATGCTTAAAGCTAATACTGGCAATATGTAAGCTGCACCGTTCCAAAGAAAAAACATTGCTACAAATAGGATACCACAAAAGGTGATGCTCAATAGTTTTATGTGTTTTTTGTAAGCCTCAATTCCAGTAGCCAGAAGATAGAGAGATAATAGCAATAATATAGGCACGAAGGATCCGCCTCTGTATTGCATAGCTGAAGTTACATTTAAGGAAGCGATTGAGGTTGCACCTAGAAAAGCTCCTAGAAGACCGATTTTAGAGGATCCTGAAAGCTTACGCGCAAAAAGGAAAAGGAGAAATATCAATGCTACAGAATATAGCAATGGGAGCAGGAGCATGTTATAGTAAACGCTTAAGAAAGGAGAGAATAAAAGCGCTTGATATATAAGCAGAGGCTTTTCGGTATAAGGGTTGTGCAACGGAAAACCCGATAGGGTTGAAGTAATGCTTAAATGATTTGCTAAGGTTTGCTTTGCTATGCTGTAATAGATGTAATTGTCAGGTTGGGCAAAACCGGTATAGGTATGCAAGAGAAGGTGCAGACGCAGAAAAAGACCAAATAGAATAATTAAAACCAATATTGCTAGCTCGGCTTTATGCTGCGTTTATATCACCTAACAGGCAGCAGCGCATTATTCAAGCTTGCTGATGGCAGATTTGATGGCATATTCGGTGCTGGCTCGTTTACTAGCATATACTGTATCATATACACAGCTATCGCAAAAACCACGATTATGGCTATTACTGAGATTATTTCTCTTAGTGCGGCTTTCATCATTTTTGTTGCCATCCAATCGCCATAGACTTATAGGTCAATGCAGCTGATGCTTATTTTGTTGCTTTGGCTTTTGCTTTTTGCATTACGAGCCAGTCAACAGCTTCCTTTAGGTCCTTCTGCGCATTTTCATCCATAAAATATGCTCCAATTAGATTAGCAGCAGGATCATGGAGGGATAGGATTGCGGTACCGCTTGGTAGTAGAGTTATGAAAACGCCGTATGTGCTTGGCAATGTTTTGCCAGCAAGATATTGCCTGTAATAGGCATCTACTGGCGTTTTTGCGGGCTCGTCAGCCTTGTCTGGGCTTTGCAGTGCCGACGCCTTTTTGGGTTTTGGCACTTTCTCTTTGGCTTCTTCTGCATTTGGAACTTGTATTGGTAGATCCATTTTATTCACCGTTTATTTTTTTATCGACATTTGTTATTGACTTTTTTATGTCATCTTCTGCAGTTGTTAGCATTTCCATTGCATCGAGAGATAACTGCTTTTCATTTTGCTCTTCTATTATTTTTAGCATTTGCAGGCCGATTTCTTTGGCTTTTTCGTATTCGCCATGAGCTTCTGCTTTTTTAGCTTTTTTAGACATCTTCTTTAATGCTTTTATTACTTTCATGGTACGGGCTAATTCTACTGCTCCATGGCGCATACCTCCTGCAGTCATAGTCATCCCTATTCTCTTCCCTATCCTTACTAGTTCTGTTGGCGACAGCTTATCAAACTGTGCTTCTGCGGCTTTCATCTGATCCTCTGTTGGTGTATCTTCCTTCATTTTAATCTACCTCATTATCATAATCATCACTATCTTTATAAGTTTTTGCTTTTGTGAATGCTGAAGCGAGTAGCAGCTTTTGGACTTCTTTTTCCACATCCGCTACTATTAATGGAGCTAAGCCTCTTTTCTTTAATTCTTCTGCGATTTTGCCGACTTCAATGTCATTGTTATTTATCTGTGCGAAAAGCTCATTGGCAATACTGCGTACCATTTCAGAATACCTTAAACGGACTACATCTGCAGATTCTTTTCTTTGGGCTTGGTCTTTTTCTGCGTCATATTTGTCGAATGCTTTTTGAGGGATTGGCTTAATTGCCATTTGAGTTATGAAATTTTCGTTTCTTAAAAGCAAATTGCGCCTCTTAAGACGCCCTCTTGCTTTCATTAATGGCTCGACTTCCCATGGATCATCTCCGGTGAATTCTCTATCTCTTGCAAGCAATACACCCCAGTCAATAGATGGGCCGTGCACCCAATAATCTGCAATCTCCAAAAGCATTTTCGCTGCCCTGTTTATCTTAGTAAAGTTTATTACTATAAGATGCCCCCTTTGCCTTATTGCAGTAAGCTGAATTATAAAATCCTTGACTTTTGAAGATTGAGCCTTTGCAGAAGGAGCAGCAAAATATCCTTCGTCTATTCCGATTTTGAGTTTTCTGCCATTTGATAACCTTTCCTGGAGGCCCTCGATTGATGTATAATATATGTTTTCCTTGTCTTTAAATGAGAACTTCTCACCATCCAATTTGCACGCTATCTTAAGTATCTTTATAAGCCTTCGGCTTTTTCCATTTCCACGGCTGCCACTATTTATTATTATTATATCCCTATTATAGTGATCTCTGCTATAGAGCAGCGCTTCCACTATGCGCCAGAGTTTACTTTTTTTTTTGCAAAAATCTTTTCTGTGTTTTTGTCCCCTTTAATCTGCATTCTATCCAATAGCTTCTGATCCCATTTGGCGATTGGGTTGCGCGGGCGCACGAAATTAAGAGCTCCTCGACCAAGATACCATAGAATTTTTAGCTTAATGTCGTTATAAGTAGTTAATAAAGATTCGCTATCATAAAGATTGCTGTCTATATCGCTTATCACACTTCTAATCTTGTTTATTAACTCGTTGTCTTCAGGCTTTTCGTACATGGCAATAAATTCGATGCTGCGTTCTAAAATGTCTTTCACGACTGCTTCTTTGCCATCAAATCCGCCAGATATTTGCTCGTCGGCTCTAGCAAGCACCTGCGAAGCTTCATGCAGCGCTTCCTCTAAGTGCTGCTCTTTTAAAATATGAGCATCGCGTACTGCATAATATTCCTCTGCCTGTGGCATTTGTTCCATACTAATCAGCTATATTCATGTTGAATTCATGACATTATGGATGCGTTGAAGTAACATTATGGAGCATCTTGAGATTTGCAGTTACGTTTGCCATTTCGTGTGCTACACTATTCAATGAGCCGACAATCTGGCTGCCATAGCTGTATCCTATCAGGACCAATACAAGCAGAATTATCATAGCGGCCATCCCCATTATAATCGGCGTTTGCTGCTGTTGCGTGTTTGTACCCACAAAATTTTGCATGCCTAACAGAAGTTGTTTCAGCCTTGACACTCTTTTCTCTGTAGCCCTAGTAAGATCAACTATTTGCTCTTTGACCTTGTTGTCATCGGTTACGAAGGGAAGTTGTGTCGCTTTTTTATTAAATGTTTCTAGGACATCTTTATAGAAATTGTCAAGTGTCTGTTTTTCTTCTTCTGTGACAGCTTTTTCTTTTTCTGACTTTACCCAATTTTCTATCTTTTTTATAATGTCTTTGTCGCCTTTCAATTCGAGGCCCAGAATCATAGGAAGTTGCAAATTTTCTTCAAGAGTATAGATAGTATCCCATCCGCCGAGCTCGTTCCTAAGGCAGATGCCTTCATTAAATGCAACCCCATTGTCCTCTACTTGTTTTGATGTAGAAGCTACTGGCGTTCGCGTGACTACAGATTTAAAGTATTTCTTAATATCTCCGAACCTATTTGTGGCATGTGGCTCCGGGAACATAGCTCTCGCTTCTTCCACATTTTTCTCTGCGTCATATATTCTCCTAACAAAAAAGGGATGTATGCCGAATGAAGCGTTGTGCTTAAGAGAGATTATAAAAGCACGATTACGAGGCGTATCGTTTGATACTGTTTTTGCCGTGCCATAAATTGCACCATGTTTGCGCCGAGCCATTACTGCCCATATCAAAAATCCTACAACAACCACGATTAAGATATATGGCAAATATGCTAAAACAGATAACGAATGCCCAGCTGTTCCTATAATACCACCGAGACCTGTAGGTACGCTTGTCGTTATTTTAACCACCCAACTATTTTATCGACATTATTCTTAGGCTTGTATTGCTGAGGTTCTGATCCTTCATGCCGTACTGTTTGTGTTACATTTGTAGTTGTGCTTGTAGACTCGTGCAAGAATTTACCGCCTAAGCTCCTATCTAATACGGCCTTTATTCTCGTAGCCATCCACACAGAGAACTCGGCTGCGAATGTATCAGCACCATCATAGCCCATTTCAATAAGCTTTTGCCCTATCATCATGCCATCAAATGCTGCTGATTTTATATTTTGATTTCTATTCATTGGGGTATCGTCTAAGTATGTGGTGCTGTATACTGCATCAAAGAAATGGAAACAATAATCTGCAAGTTCTATAGCTTTATCCAATGGTAAATGTGGCGTTACTTTTCCAGTTATTGGGAAGTAACCTTGTTCTTTCTGCATCACAGTAGTTTTCTTTCCATCCCTTATAACAACTCGCGGCACCATTCTTGTACCTCTTTGCATTCCTGAGAGTTGCTCTATAATGCTTTCGCGCATATCCTCTTGGTTTAATACTTGAGAAAGAAAATCACTTGTTTGAGAAAGAGAAGGTGCAGCAACTGAGAGGTTTGTTTGGTTATCAGGCATTTGATCCCTTTCTATGTTAAAACAATATATATCTTATTATAGCGTAAGGTATATATATTTTTGTGCTTTATACTTATTTGTATTGAAATAAGTATTATAGAGTAAGCCACAATATATTTGTCGAGGAAATAATATGAGTGTCTTTAAAGATGCCTTTAAAACACTTTTTGGTGGACATAAATGATTTACGACGAGAATAAGAGTTTAGGGGGGGTAGGTACTTCACAAATAAGCCAGAATGATAGACGAACAACTGTAAATGTAGTAGAAAACAATAGAGATCTGCGGGAAAAAGCCACTAAAAAGGCAGAAACAGGCCCGAAACAGCACTGGGATGTGTTTCTTTATGCCAGAGTAAGCACAAAAGACAAGGATCAGAACCCTGAAAACCAACTTTACCCTTTGAGACAGTGGGCTTTTAGGCAAGGATATACCTTTAGGGAGTTCGTAGACTTTGAAAGTGGGCGTACAATAGAAAAAAGAAATGAGTTTAAGCGGATGCTTAAGTTACTTAACTTGACTGATGGAGTGGCTGTAGTAAACATTGATCGCTGGAGCCGTAATGCCGAAATGGAGGGAGTGGCAGAAGCTCTGAAGATTAAGAAGGCTGGAAAGTTTTTGTATGAAGGAGATACGAACAAGAAGCTGCTTCCGACCGATAGTGAATATGATTGGCTATCTAGTATTGGATTTAAATCCGTGAGTGCTGCGTTGGAAAGTGCAGCAATAAGCAACAGGGTAAAAAGGGCTTATAATTATAGAAAGAGCGAAGCCGATGCAAAGCATGTAAAGCTGGCGTGGGGGCGCAAGACAGGTACTTACAGAGTTATGAAAACTGATGCGGAAGGAAAGCCCATTCTGAATAGCAATGGGAGTATAGCTTATGAGTATAAAGAAATACCGGTAGAGAAGGTTTATGAGCTTTATTCCCAGGGTTTTAATCTAAACCGAATAGCCAAAGAAATCGGATGTTCAAGGACTGCCATCAGAGGCGTATTAAAGGGATATTATGCAAAGGATAACACCGCACCGTAGGTTTTTGACTTTCAAAGCAGAATATACTGGCCCAATAAGCTTGAATATTCTTAATGCTGCAAATACTATCAGAAGTCGCAGACGCAATCCAACCGCATTGATTCTTGCCTTTCTGCTTGCAGGCAATGTAAAAGCTGTTGCCAGTGGAGTACATTATGAATTGCGTAAAACTGAAAGCGGTTACAAAATTTATATGAATGACGAGCCTGTGCCTGTATTAGACGAACATGAAATGTTGCTGTATGGGTTGCTTTTCAAAAGATGGAGCTTCTGGGACTTTAGTTATAAGCTTGGAGAGTTTCAGTATCGCGAGAAGGTCAAGAATGATGCTATGCATTACCTTAACAGTTATATAACTATAAATTCAGGATGGGGGATTGCAGCTTTGAAGAATTTGCGCATAAAATACCTTCAGGATCTCCAGGTGACTTCAGAACAAATAAAAAGCATTTTAGGAATCCAGGATTATTGGTTTCCTGTACCGAAACGAGAAGAAGTGCTAAAGTCGCTTGCGGCAAGGAGCGTTTCGTTGAAGATTTAGTGTTATTTCCAGGCAAACTTGCGCACATATTGGATATTTTTATAATCAGGGTTGATATATACCATTTCTTCATATTTCATATTTTTGGCGTATAGGCATAGAATGTTGAGCAGTTCGCTATGTGTCATGTTCGTTTCGGTTGCCAATACCTTGAATTGTTCTGCAACTTGCGGATCTACGTGCAATGTTTCATATCTTTTTTTTAATTTTTCCATCATCAACTGCCCCTAAACCATATTAGTAAAACGGATAAACCCCATATTATAATTGTGATTCCAGTAACATAAGCAGACAGTATGCCAGTTGCCTCAAAGGCGAAAGCTATAAACATTCCTATAAAAGATGCGTAAGTAAACCTTATGAGCGAGCGCTCTGAAGCAGTAAGGATGGCTATAATGGATAAGTAGATAATAAAGAAGTATATAGTATCAAGTGGAATATTTTGGCATCTGAAGCTCGTTATTAGATTTTGCGAAGGAGTGCCGTTTGTGTAGATAGTGTAGTTATTTGCCCAAGTGCCATTCACTATTATTGGAGGTGCTGGACAGCTCTGCGCAGTTAATACTACATTATGGAACATCAATTGGAGCAATATGAGTGTAAATAACATTCTACCACGCAGGCATTTTCATCCATAGGGACAATCCCCATAACAGCACGTACATAATCAAAACGTCAATTCCATAAGATACATACAGGCCTACAGGAACTCCTCCGGTATTTATTGGGCTTATGAGATTTTGCATCATAAAGCTAATTAAGTAAGGAGTATTGATTACTGCTTTCAAAGTGGCAATGAAATTAGGCAATATAAAGGCTAAGGCAAATCCTATCGAAGTAGAACTTGATGCTAAATTGCTACTTGAGTTTATACCGCTGATTATACTTGAATTTAGAGGATCATAAATTTTAGTTGAGAAGTTTTGAATTGCTACTGCCTGGGTGCTGTTTAAGGCATGGGCTATGGCAGGCGTAGAATGCTCCATAGAGAATACGCTCATCAAGCTAATCATTATGAGTAGCAGAACGCTCGTCATTATGATTTTTCCAACTCCCATAACGTCATCTTTATCTCAATTCCGATATAATTAACATTATAACACTAAAAACTATAAATGCTATTACATCAAAGGTAGAATAACCTAGGAATGTGAATATACCACCAAGGGCCTGCCCCATAAATATAAATGCCACATACACTATGAGCATTAGGTTTTTATCGAAGTAAGCCAATGCAATTGGAGCTAAAATAAACAGTATTGTTAAAAGCCCTAAGGCAGATGTCGAATAAATGGCAGTCGGATTAATTACAAATGTAAATGTTTGCGTAGGATCTATTGTCTTTCCATACATCGCAACTACTTTCGCGCTATAGCTGCTGTGGTTTGAGGGAAATAAATATGAAACACTGAAGGATGAAGCATTTATTATGTCCGTCTGCATAACGGTTGATGTAAGCACTGTTGATTGATTTATGAACTCTACTTTCCATTTATTTACTAGGTCATTAAGGTCTACTCCTGTGCAGGTTGCATTCAAAGTGCCATTAATGCTTGGCTTCCAATTGCACGTCGCATTTACATTTGGCAATGTAATCGGCGTTACAGTGACATTGCAAGGTATTGGAAGACTTATAGGGCTTGTCCAAGACGAGATGGCGGATTTATAGACAAGCGCTTTGGCTGGGCTATAAATATCAAACTGGTATAGATAGCTATTGACAAGGTATACTGCAAATGATGGAGAGTTAGGTATGATTTCCTGCTGAACCTGAAGCTGGCTGCCTTGCGGACCGCTTAAAATAGTTACATAATCGCCAGTTGCTGCTACTCCTGTGCATGAAGATATTGCCATGCCATAAGGGCTTGAAACGTTGCTTGGAGGCAGATAAATGTTTTTGGTGTCCCAGGAGCCAAATGAGAGTTGCGTATTGAAATAGTTGTTTTCCCTTCCGTAATAAGGAGTACCTGCAGTACTGAAGGTGGTTTGGTTGGATAAAAATATTATTGGATTTGCGTAGTTGCTTTGAGGCATATATACCATCACGCTGTTGGCATCACCATCTAAAGCAGTAAAGCCTGTAGTTTGTATAGTGTAATTGTTGAATAATGAGCTTACTGAGTAGCTTGTATTGGTATTTAGAGGCAATTTCGTATATTCCGAATAGGATCTTATTTCTGTAAGGTTCCGGGTATAAGGGCTTGCAGGCAAAGTGTTGCTTGCTATAAACTTGAAAGGCTGGAGTGTTAAGCTTGTCTGTACCTTTGGGTTATTCGTGAAATTGAGGTAGAAGGAAGTGAAGGGATAGTTAAGCTTAATGGTATTCGTGAAATTCACTTGCAGATTAGGGCTGCTGAAGACTGCGCCTGCACTCGTGTTGAGCTGCTGATTTGCCACGGGCTCATTGGCAGGGATTATCTCCCAGGAGCTGGGCTTTGCTGTCCATGCAGGAGTATGGGCTAAAATTGGGAAGTATTGTATTGGAGTGGAGAAGTTGAAAGCTGAAGGCACTATTGTTGCATTAAGCTTAACATTTGTGTATAGATTTACAGGCTTGGCTGAGCTATTTGATTCTATTTCTGATATTTTAAATGGTATTCCAAAGGTCATGCTTAAAGGCACATAGTTTAATATTGTCGAATTTGAGACCTCTTTTACTATTGGCGTAGTGGCTGCTACTTGAATTTTTATATATGAACCAGAGCCGCCTGAGCCTCCATCTTGTCCGCCAGCACCGCCAGAGCCACCTGCAACATTAACAGTCGGGAGCGATGTTGAAGTATTGTATATTATTACTACGGTGCCTCCGCCGCCACCTGCACCGCCACCGCCATAACTGCCGCCAGAATTAGTTCCAGAATTGCCATTCTGTCCTGTTGCTATTATAGTTCCGCCTGTCGTGATTGTATGAGCGTATATTATTATTCCAGAGCCGCCTGAGCCTCCCGAGCCACCTTGCCCACAGGTACCAGAACCTCCGCCTCCGCCGCCACCTGCACCGCCGAGCAGGTCATTTACCGCAACATAGATTAGCCTGCGAACATACGAATAGGTAAGGCTTGCTGTGCTGGGGGTTGAACCATCACCGCTTGGAGCAGTGCCACCACTTACTTGTGTAGAACCGCCGTTGCCTCCTGGCTGATTAGTGCATGACCCTGTTGCGCCGCCTCCGCCACCGCCAGAGCCTGAAAATGAAGTTGTTATTGAAGTGCCAGAACCGCCTGAACCTGTGCCTCCACCTCCTCCAGAATAGGGGTCATACCCAGTATCTATTGTCCCATTATTGACTAAATCATTTGTAATTAAGTTATAGCCATTTGTTGTAAGCGTTACGCCGCTGTCTATTACTATCTCTGGAGCTATTAGCGTTGTCGATAAGGAAGTTGAGCTTGTATATACTACCTCTGTTGTAAACATTCCTCCAGAAGGATTTAAGGTTTCTCCTGTTATTGGAAATGAAATATTATAAAGTATATCGTTTGCAGGTGTTGCATTAAGCTTAATTGGGAAATAAGTAGTAAGGTTAATAACTTGTGAAGGAGTTAAGGTCTTATGGATCTCTGAGCTTGTAGCGTTAGCGTAATAGATATTTATAGGGACATAAGTGGTAAGGCTCTGAGGCGTGGAGTTTGTTCCTTGTGTTATATCGTTTGCATAAAAACTGCTGAATGTTCCAATACCTTCCTTTGTGGTGTTCCAAGTGTATGTAGCCGAGCCTGTGCCTGTGGCTATTGCAGTGCCTAAGCTTGGGTAGTCTATGGCGCAGGTGTCAGTGCTTGGCACACAAGTTGCGGTTAGGGTTACAGCTTGTCCGTATGTAGCTGGGTTCGGGCTAATAGAAAGACTTACTTGAGCTTGCACAGCACCGAAGGTTACGCTGGGCATTACGCCGCTGGGCGGGTAGGCACGGACACGGAACCACTGGAAGAATGCAGAGTTGCTTGCCGTTGTTCCCAAGCCTATTGCTGTTGGTGTGGTTATTGTATATGTGCCTGTAACTACTGTATTATAATTTTCTTGAATTATTGGCGAACCGCTATTTATATACGCACTTTCAAGATACATAGTTCCTGTTACTGCTGTCCCTCCAGTATTACCATTAGCCGTAGGCGAAGAAGTAACGGAACCTCCTGTTCCAAACAGCCAATACCCAGCACCGCTGGCTTCCTGATATGCAAGTCCATCTGTCGCAATATCGAAACCGCTGTTTGTTCCTCCGTTGTCCTTTGCATAAGTTTCTGCTATGCTTTGGGTTGTTGTGAATGATGCGGTGTATATTCCATACCAATTATCTCCTGACGCAAGCGATACTGTTACGCCATTATCAACGGTTGCCGATGCTCCTGATGCAATATCCCATTTTGTCGTGTTTAATGTAGTTCCTTTAAAGTTGTCGTAGAAGTTGAACACGCTCGCCCCGTCGTCGTATTCGGCATAGGTTGAGCTGAGCTGTGGAGCCTCTCCGATGCCTGATGTGCCAGAGCTTGAGAGAAGGTTAGTGGTCTTGGAAGCGAAGCCGAGATATATCTGTATGTGCGAAGATGCGGGTATGCTTATTGTCTTAACCCATGTTGTTAATTTTCCTGATGAGTTGCTTTCTATCCAAGAGGGTATGATTGTTCCGTTAGCATAAAAGTATTCAAAATTAGCAAGGTTGTTGTTATAAGCTATGTAGCTTGAGTATGTGCTCTCCGTTATGTTTACCATTTGTTGGAAGGGAGAAGCTGTCGCTGTGCTTTGGGAGTTTGTGAGGTTTATAGGAACGTAATACTGAATGCCTGAAGGGATTGCCGAAGGCGTTGTAGCTCCCGCTATTCCCATTAGCATTAAGAGAAGGAATGGAGCTAAAAGTATGAGCTTATTCATTGTGAAGCACCTCGGGAATGAAGAATGTCCCGCTCCAGCTCTGCCTGTAGGAAATGAAGTATCTACCTTTATACTTTACTAAATAAAACTTCTCTTGAGCTGTGAAGCCTTCTGGCTTGTATGTTCCTATATAAATGTGCCCTGATAAAAATAATGTTAGCTTGTCTGTTA
>JAJZOS010000094.1 GCA_021851985.1 Microcaldota archaeon
CAAATACGCCATTAGTGAACAATACAGACCAGTTCAGCAGTAATTACGGACAGCTATGTCTTTATACTGGAAGTCCATATACCTGCGAATATGGCTTATCTCCAAGCCAGCTATTTAGTCAGGGAACAGTAGATACATTCGTAATGTATCAGAGAATAAATCAGAACGCTACCTACGTGGTAAATGGGCAACAGCTTCAAGGTTGGTCTAACTTTGAAGGATACTTAAACGACCAGCTTAACCAATCAAAGATAGCTACAATAATGAGATTGAATAGTCAGGGAGGAGTAGAGTTCAGCGTAACAGGGGTAGTCAATAGCGTTCTTCCAAGCTTCATAATAATATCACCAGAGCAATACAATATAAATCCATCGGCATATCCAGAAGCACAGGACTTGTCATATTCTCCGATTGACATAATCGTGTTCATGCTTCTGCTCGTAATAATTCCATATATAGCTTACTTAATGGCACGGGTAAGATTGGATTCAAAGTAAAGAAACTAACCAAAAAGTTTATATAATCATTAATTCATAATAAAATAGCTTCTTCTAAAGCTAATACTACTTCAGTGGTTCAATGATTTCTAAAATGCAGAAATATCTGGCAATAGGGTTTTCGGTAATTCTGACAGCATTTATTGGCGGAACTCTGTCCATAATAAGCTTCTTTTATATTGGGGGAGTTATTCCAGCATTAGTTATAATGTTTATAACATTATTCGTATGTCTGGCATTTATATTAAGATTTCTTGTAGCAAGAATACCTCCAGATACATTCATGGAAGCGATAGTAAGCGAAGCAAGATTATCACCTAAAAAGGTAATCATAAGAGACCCTAAGAACAAGAATTTCATATACTTCAACGAATTTGGAGATTTGGTAAGAACTCAATATGGAACATTCTTTTTTTACGGACACCCTTTCATAAATCCTAAAAAAGTCTTGATAATAAACTCGCTTAACAGCAAAGAAATGGAATTACCACTTATAATAATTGACGGAAGGCTTGAATATCACGGAAGAGATTTGTATGTTGAAACTAAGCACCCGCAAATAGTCAAGAATAATCCAATGTCTTATGAGGATATTAAGCTAAGGATTACAGCAGATGACCTGTTGCAGAACATGGGAACTTTCGTTAAGCAGGTTTTCATGGTTAATCCAAGAAACATAGACAAAAAGACCAAGCCAAGCGATATATCAGAAATGCTACCAGATGATGCCTAATGCCCAGAATAATTGATAAAAACAAGATAATAACGTATGGCAAGCCGTTTGATAACATACGGCTAATAGATGATTTGGCAGACGGAGCGGAAATCCAAATCAATAAAGTAGGCATGGCATCGATGTCGCAAGCTTTGAAGGGAAGCGAAATATTAAATTCAGTATTGAATTGCATCGATATAAAAAATCCTTTGTTTTGGACTAAGCTATTCACAATAGCGGGATATGTCTTAGAACAACCTTTAGGAAGATACCAATATGTAAATGTAAGATTAACAGCAGAAAACCACGAGAAATATCTTATGATAGAAAGAAAGATTGATATGCGATTTCCAGAAAGGTTCGGAAATAAGAAAAAATTAGAAACGCCAGAGTTGATATTCAATTCGCTTTTGGTGCTTTTTAATAACGAAGCGAGCAATGGTTCAGATGACTAATATAAATAAATTAACTATCTTTTGGATAGTATTTTTGATAGCGTTCTTGGCAGGAACAGCAGAAGGAGTAATATTGTTAATACAATATACCCAGAATACAGTAATACTTGGGGTATTCTTTTATCTGATGTATTTGGCAATATTCATACTTCTGATATTCATTATAAACTTTATCTATATATATCGTTTTAGGAAAGGCAAGCCATTGATTGGAGTATTTTCAATGTCATTCAAGCATTTGAATGATGCGCAAGCTAAAGCTATGGGCGAAAAGGCACTCGCTTACGAAATCATACTATTAAGGCTTGATAGTTTAGTTCCAGCAGTGATAATATTCTCAATAATGCTATTTGAAACGTTGCCAAGCCAAATAACAACAATCCCATATTCGGAAGCGTTCATATTGGTAAGCATACTTGAGAGCTTATATGTAGTAAGCTACATGGTTTACATTCTGGTATTGGCTACCGTAATGGGCTGGAAATACAAGGACAGGCAGTTCAGCGTAATGGACTTGCATGATATACTAACGCCCTCAATGCTAAGTGGTGTGGATAATGAGAAGTAAATATCTACTATTGCTTTTATTTCTATTGCCAATAGTCCATGCGGATTCAGCCATACTGACGGGTTCGCAAGGGCAGATATACTCATACAACATAACATTAAACAAGACAAGCAATGACGTAGGCATTAATTCTTTTCAGATTGTAAATCAGAATAACGTATCATTAGATAGCGCATATCAGAATTGCACAATAACAAACGTGGTTTCATGCCAAGCAACATTCATAATTCAGGGAGGAACATGGAATAGCATAAATGTTTTTGATAACGGCAACATGATTGAAACAATAAACCTTGCAAGTCCAGCAACTTATACCGTAATCCCACAACAGCAGAAAGAATATATCAAGGTATTATCTTCGGATAACATTTTGCTGGCAATAGGGGTAATAATTGCAATAATAATAGTAGGAAATGTGATATACTACGAAATCAACAAAAAGGAGATATAATGGAAAATGCAGAAGAGCTAATAAGACAAATTCAACAAATTCAGGAAGCATCGGATATAAATGCAGGCGTGGACACAGAAATGCTGTTTTCAATTACAAAAAAAATTGAAGAGGAAAGAGAAAGAACCCATAACATATGCTACAACTTCTCTAATGAAGAAATAGCGGTTATATATCTGCACGAAAAATTCGGCTTGCCTTATTCAATAAGCATTATTCTTGGGATAAGAGTGGGCAATATATACAAGTTCAAGCGAAAATTCCTAAAGGAGGATATTCAAGCCAACATGGAAAAGCTTAATATATTTTTGCTTAACAATAAAGATGAAGAGTTCAAAAAACAGTATCTAAGCGCACTTCAGGAGTTTCTCAAGAAAAACGAAAGTTTCCATCCTATTCCGTATATACAAATAACTTTGTTTAATCTGCTTATGAAAAAAACAAACAAAAACTTCAAATTGAAGTATAACAGATACGGAATAAGCGACGTTACAAGCAGAAGGATACAAAAAGATATTAAAAAGGTGTTGAAGTGGACATAAATCAGGGAAAACAAATACAAGCAAAATTGTTGGAAAAAACAAAGCACACGCAGGAGATAGTGGAAAGGATTTCGGAATTTTATAAGGAAAAAGGCGTAGGTGTCAATGTGCAGGATGTGATAAAGGCATCTACTGGAATACTATCAAACTACGAATTTACGAATGAGCAGTTTCCAAGCGAAGTGAGAAGGCTGATACTTGAGGAAGTGAACAAGCTGGATTCGGAGGAAAGAGTATATACTTTAGGAAGACTATTGGACATATTCCTTTATTCTTCATTAGTGAGCAAATAGGTAAGAAAATGAATAACAAAATAGCGATAGGAAGCATAATACCATTCTTGCTTTTATTCGGAATGGCAAATGCACAGAGCATCGCAGTTCCAAATAATGTATATGCTAATAGCACATTTCCGATAGTCATCTCTGGTCTTCCAAGTCCAAATAATACTACTGGAA
>JAJZOS010000095.1 GCA_021851985.1 Microcaldota archaeon
ATGAAGTCAATCAACGCCAAAGCGTATTCCCAACAATGCTGGCTGAAATTCTCAAGTGCTTTGGCGATGATTGACTTCATACATATCGGCCAGTATATTCTCAGCTAATGGGCAATTGTCTCGCTGGAAATCTGGGTATTACATCCTTTCCATAAGTGCAGATTTCAGTGTGTCCCGCCGTATAATTCGGTTTTGTCGCAAACATATATATACATTTTTGTTTCATATTACTATTGGTTTTCAGTTAGGTAGTCCACATCATTTACGGGTAGGGCATGTCATCCCATGAATTACATTTCTTTTTAAAATTACGTTTGAAATGAAATTAAGCAAAATCTATACCAGGTTTTAATATGGCAGAAGAAGAAATACTCAGAGTATCAATGAAGGAAATAAAGGTCGGCAGGTTCATATTGATAGATGGGATACCGTGCAAGGTTGTGGACATAGAGACAAGTTCTCCAGGCAAGCACGGTTCTGCGAAGATGCGCATTACAGCAATAGGCATATTCGATGGTCAAAAGAAAACGTTCCTGAAGCCGAGTGACGGCGATACGGAAGTGCCTGTCATAAAGAAAAAGCGCGCGCAGGTTGTTTCGATAAACGGCCCAAACGCGCAGATCATGGATTCTGAAACTTACGAAGTGTACGAGCTGCCCATACCCGAGGAGTTGAAAGGCAAGATAGCTGCCGGCAACGAAGTAGAGGTTATGGAAGCCATGGGAAGGAGGATGCTTTCAAGGATTACTGGGACGGAGTGATTTTATGGAACTTAAAATAATGAACGATACGGAGAACAGCATGCTGAAGAGGAGGGAATTGGAATTCTATATTACCGGATATGACGCCACAAATTCTAAGGCAGATGCAAAGCGCGAGCTATGCAAGAAATTGAATCTTAGCCCTGACAATACTATCATAGTATCGCTAAACCAGGAATTCGGCATGAAGAGAAGCGTAGGCATCGCGCATTCATATTCAAGCGCAGCTGAATTGGAGAGGGTAGAACCGAAATTTATAATCGAAAGGATGAAAAAATCAGAGAGCTCAAAAGGGCAGCCAAATGGCGGAGAAGATGCCAAAGAATAAACGGTGCTGATATATGGCAGAGAAAAATGATAAAAAAGAAGACAAAAAAGCCAAGGATCCAAAGCAGAAATCTGCTAAAAAACCTGATAGTTATTCACCGAAGAAGATGTGCCCAAAGTGCAATTCCAGGATGGCTGATCATGCAGACAGGCATACATGCGGCAAATGCCATTATACTGAGTTCAAATCACAGAACAAGGGCGGTTGATCTTGGCAAGGTCAAATACCTCCAATAAAAATAAGGCAGCTGCTAAAGGGCGCAAAACGGAAAAGAAGATTTATATTCCAATGCCATCTGGCACAATTATGGATAGGGAAACAGCAAAAATGAATTCAATGCCTCCAGACATCTTATCTCCGCTAAAAGTTGGGGGCGCCAAAGAGCTTCCAGGGATCAGGTATTTCTTTTATTTTCTGCTCTTTTCGTCGATATATTTCATAATTATATCTATCGGTCCTGAGGCCCTAGCATTTCCTCCTTATGCTGCTCAAGTTGCAGTAAGTTTCATGCATGGCTATTATGGGATATTCGCCAACTATGTTGCAAATTCGACCATAGCCTTATCGCTCTTCTTCCCGCTGATAGTATTCTCATACCTGCTCGCAAAGGGCAACAGGCTGATGCCTATAATAAGAAGCTTAGGATTGAGCCGCGATAAGATAACGCTGCACAACATAGGGCTAGGCATAGTTGTCTTTATGGCCATATTGGCTCTTGAATTTGGCATGAGCATATTTGAGCAGGTAACGCACGTCAGCCTTCCAACTAACGTCAATATCGTGTTCTCCGGCATGCCGTTATACCTATATCTTTTCACGTTCATTGTGGCGCCTTTCAATGAAGAGACGCTGTTTAGGGGATTCCTTGTGCCAAGGATAGGCATAATAGGCAGTTCCATAATATTTGCCATATTGCATTTCGGATATGGATCGGTTTCAGAGCTGGCTGCCGCATTTATATTTGGATTGATAGCCGGATATGCATTCAAGAAGACAAAATCATTGTATGTGAGCATATTGGGGCATGCGCTGGTCAACTTCCTTACTATAGCATTGCTGCTCCTGAGCGGGATATGAGGTTTTTGCATGCCATTGAGCGTTATAATCGTAGAGCCGATGTATCAGATAAACCTTGGATATATTGCTAGAGTGCTCCGTAATTTCGGCATAAACAGCATAGGCCTTGTAAATCCAAAATGCAATTTCAAGGGCAAACAAGCAATAAAATACTCTAAGCATGCACACCATATACTAGAAAATGCCAAGGTATACAAGGATTTCAAATCCGCTATAAATGGCAAATTCACCATAGGAACTACTGCAGTCTGGCATAAGACAGAGGGCGCGATGTTCAACGTTTATGGCATGCAAAAGATCAAGCGTTTCATAAGGAATTATCCCAAGGATACCGTACTTGTAATAGGGCGCGACAACACAGGACTTACGAAAGATGAGCTCAAGTTATGCGATGCAACACTATTCATAGAGGCGTCAAAGGATTATTATACTCTTAACATATCCCATGCCCTGGCAATAATGCTATATACATTGCTGGGCGACAAGCTTCGTAAAGAATACTACGAAATATGCAAATTGTATGCGGATCCTTCTGAGATAATGCAGGTTAAAAAGTTATTCGACGCATATGTATCACAGAACAACAAAATACGCGACAAGCCTGCAGTATCGCTGGCATTCGAGCACATGCTTAAAAGGTCTAGCCCTACGAAAAAAGAGCTGCGCACCATATCAATAGCTTTTGGAAGGGAAAAAAGGAAGGAAAAGTAATGATGAAAACCGCATTTATTTGTTTTGCGGCTTCTTTCTTTTTATTATCTTTACTTTCTGCGGCGTCAATATTACCTTGTTGTCGTCTATCTGTGCAATATCTCCATTTATCTTTGTGATGTATTCCCTCAATGTGCCTATGGAAGACTTAAGCGTGTTGGGCCTTTTAGACATCTCCGATATATCGAGCAGTATTATGTTTTTCTTGTCAAGCTCTCCCTCTATGAGTGCTATGTCTGCTTCTTCCTTTAACGCAACTGGCTTTATGTAAAAATCCGCAGGCTCATTCAAGACATCAACATCTTCCATCTCTTCAGAGTTCATGTATTCTTCAACATCCAGTTCCTTAGAAGTGCCAAGGCTTTTACCCAGTTTATCAAAAAGACCCATTTAATTCACCATTTTTAACGTCGCCATTTAGTAGATATTCTACATTAGCTTTTTTAATACTTTCTGTATTCTTCTACTGATCTGTATTTCAGCAGAGGCATTAATAATACCGATAGTCTTACTAAGGTTTTAAAACATTTGTTTACAATCATTAATCGATAAGATGATAAAGATAAAGAGGGTTTATGAAAAGCCCGATATTCATGATGGGCTTCGAATTCTTGTCGACAGGCTTTGGCCGCGCGGCATAAGGCGCAGCACATCAAATATAGACCTATGGATAAAGGATGTTGCTCCGAGCATAGAGCTTAGGAAGTGGTATTCCCACGAAGAGAAGAAATGGCCTGAATTCGAGAAAAAGTATAAAGAGGAA
>JAJZOS010000096.1 GCA_021851985.1 Microcaldota archaeon
ACTTTTTACACTACTTAGTAATATAAAACTATTGAAAAGTTTTCTTAAAAAAGGGATATTTGTAATAATCGGCGTTGATGCCGATGCCTGGTATAAAGATTATAAAAACTGGAAAGCACCGACTGGAGATACTCATGCTATTGTTGTTTCGGAGTACAATACAAAAATAAATAAATTTATTGTTAATGACCCATTTTTACCATATCTTAAAAGAAACGGAAAGTGTCTGGAAGTAAGTTCCGATCATTTAAAAGCGGCTTGGGATAAATGTGACAATAGTATGTCAGTACTGATGGTTCTCTCTGCGGCCTAAAGGCCGCAGTATCACTTAGGTTAAACGACAAGATGCAGTTCTCTGAAATGTCTTGCGTTCTGATGGAGTTCTGCATTGTGCTTTCTTTGCTTGGACCAGCGCTGCCTTAAAGTTGTCAAGCATAGATATTTTTATTTGATTACTGACATTTGCAGATAGATAAAGACATCTGATACAGCTTTTTGATGACAGTGCGCCTCTCATGGTTTATATTACTAAGTAGTGTAAAAAGTTAAAAAGTATAACATTATAACTTTATTTATGAGAACAATTGTGACTAAAGCAAAAATAAAGGATTTGGAAAGCATCGCCCTAATGGAGAAAGCTTGGAAACAGGAAAGAATAACTCCGAACATGCAGCTAAGCCCAGAAAGCGAGCTTAAGACCGCAATCAAAGAAGGAAGAATCTTGATCGCCAAGAACCAAAATATAGAAGGATTTCTTCAGTTCAAGTTCTATGAGAAAACATCTTGTGAACTTAGCAGCATATATGTAGTCAAACATGCCAGGAATAAAGGTATCGGTAAAAAGTTGATGAGGGCATTCTTGGGTTTAGGCCGAATCAAAAAATGCAGAACAATATACCTCCATGCCGATTCTTTAAAAGAAAAGAAGCTGCTTTTATTTTACATGAGGTTCAAATTTAAAAAGATTGCTGTCTTGATGGTACGTAAACATATAGCTATGCCATTCGATAAAAAGCAGGACTAATGACCTTCAGCAGTATGACTAGAGTGAGCTACACAGAAATGGGATCACGTTTTTCCATCAAGAGTTAATACTCTAAAGAATTCTACCGATTTCGTCGGTAGTTGAAACATCTATCTATCTCCATAGATGTATTCTTGCCGGCAGCTAGCCATGCTTTCCCGCTTCTCCTCCGCTCGCCCAAGCTTGAAGAACTTAGGCTGAGGGCAGTGCTGCTAATTCCGATGCGTGTTCCGCTGTTTCTGTAGTCGCCACTGCTGCCCCCCATGTAGCTCTTGCTTGAGCCTGTTCAGTTGTTTGTTTGGTCAATCTATCCGCCTGCCTCGCTCATCCTACATCCGCTTATGCAGCCAGCGTAGGGCTCGCGCAACACGTATATACTTTTTAAGCACTATTATGCTGATTAAATGGCTATGGTTGTGCTAATCTCATGTGCCAAGAAAAAGCTGGACCATGCAGCTCCGGCTAAAGACTTATATGCTAGCCCGCTTTTCAGACTGAGCTGGAAATATGCCCAAACTCGCAACCCGGACAAAATCTTCATACTTTCAGCAAAGTACCGTCTTCTTGACCCCGAGAAGGTGGTGGAGCCATACGACCAGACGCTAAAACGCATGAATAGGCAGGAGAGGAAAGAGTGGTCCGCCGAGGTGTTAAAAGAACTTAGGGACGATACAGATATGAAAAACGACAAGTTTGTGCTCCTAGCAGGAAGACCCTATCTGGAGTATATAGGGGACGAGATTGTGCATAAGGAGGAGCCGCTCAAGGGCTTATCGATCGGAAGGCGCATTTCTAGGCTAAAAGAGCTTACAAAGGCTAGAGGATGAGCAGCATTGAAGAAAAATGGGAAATGATTCACCAAGCTTTCCTATCCCTCGAAAGGCTCAGGTATCCTTTCAATCAGAGCACCATACCACTGAACGGGATATACATATTCTTTGAAAAGGGCGAACTATCACATGGGCATGAAAGAATAGTAAGAATTGGCACGCATACCGGAAAGGACCAGCTAAGATCAAGGCTGATGCAGCATCTTGTAAACGAGAACAAGGACAGGAGCATATTCAGAAAGAACATTGGAAGGGCGTTGCTGAACAGGGACGGCGATGCCAAAATGCTGGATATGTGGAATAGGGATATGACCCCTAAGAGTGCAAGGGAGAATATGGCAAATTTTGATATCCCAGCGATAAAGAGAGTCGAGGAAAGAGTCTCTGAATATATGCGCAGCCACTTCAGCTTTGCCACAATAGAAGTCAATGGCAAGGCGGATAGGCTCCTACTTGAATCAAGGCTCATCTCTACTATATCTGGGTGCAAGGAGTGTAGCAAGCCCAGCTTGGACTGGCTTGGCAATTCCTCCCCAATACCAAAAATACGGGAAAGCGGCCTTTGGCTTGTAAACGAACTTTATAAAGAGCCCTTTTCTGATTTAGAACTTGAAGAATTCTTAAAAGAGTACTTTCCTAAGCTATAATTATGCTTTATTTGTGCATTTTCTTTATATCGTTTGGATAAAGTTTTGAGTGAAGAAAATATTATTACCTTAATAATGGAAAATTTGGCTCTTTTAAATCTGCTTTATTATTTTTCAAATACCTATAAAACCTGTATATTATATTCCATGCCCTAATTATTGCATCCGCTCGTTCATCGCTTGTCATTGGGATAGGTATCCCATGAGCTTGCTTGCCTCTGTAAGTTCCAACTTTATCTATATATGCTCTCTCGATATTAAGTTTATCTCTTAATCTATCCCACGAATTGCTCTTATTCTTTTTGTCTTCATCCTGATAAAATGCTCCTCTGATTTGTTCGATTGCTCGATAAGAGAAAAACCCGGTGTCGTCTGAATAATTTATTGCGTTCTTTAAATCTCTTAAAGCTCTACTAAACTGATAAGATTCTAAAGTACCGTTTAGTACAACTGAAAATATTTTGTCTATATCGTTTTTCAGAAGATCTTCTTCTCCGTTTTGTTTGAGTGATTCCTTTATATATTTGTTTACTTGATTGAAAGCTACGTTAAATACTATAGGACTTTCTCCTTCTTTAAATCCAGAGATTATATCTAAATTATACGCGTATCCGTTCAGAAACGCAGCAAAAACATCAAGGATCATTTCGACAGAGGATTTCACAATGTTTTTAAGATCAATGATATCGTAGTCACTATTTGTCTCAACTTTTACATTGATCTGTGAAGCATGTACAGAAATGCTTAAATTTGCAATTAAACCACTTCCGAGATCATTTATTGTCAACGTTTTTGTAGCGCTCATTTCAAAGGCAACCCGCTCAGGAATCACCTGTCCGTAGAAATAAAAAACAACCATACTACCACTTGTTATGATATTATATGTGATGAATTAAACACTTTTCATTTGCTCTGCTATCCTCTTCTCTCAGAAAATAGCATCTGGGACAGCTTTTTGACGGCGGTGCGCCTCTCAGGGCTATCCCACAAGTAGTTCGTTTCCCAAATGCCCCCAAAAAGGTCGGCTCCTGATATTTAATTAAGACGTTTTGGGATGCTGCAGCGGAACTGCCAAGCATGCGGCGCTTTTCAT
>JAJZOS010000097.1 GCA_021851985.1 Microcaldota archaeon
TTGCTCCTTTGGCTGGACTGCAACTGCAACGTTAGCAGGTATGGTCCATGGCGTGGTGGTCCACACGAGCAGATATAGGCTTTCAGGAAGCTTCAGCTTTGATATGCGCGAAGAATTAGGTATATCGACCTTAAGCGTGAAATATATAGATGGGTCCTTTTCTTCCTTGTATTCGACCTCCATAGTTCCCTGCGCCAGGGATGTCTGGCAGTGCGGGCAGTATGCAGTGGTTTTATTATTTTTATACACATATCCTCTATCGGAAATACGCTTGAAAATCTTCCAGCCGCTTTCTATGTAATCGTTTGTATACGGCAAATAGGGGTGCTCGAAATCAAGGCTTATTGCAAACCTATGGAAATCTTTGTCCGTATGTCCCATGAACGTATCTACATATTTTTTACACGCTTCGATAAATTTTTCCACGCCTACTCGTGTCTCTATTTCGTTTTTTGCCTTTATGCCCAATTCCTTTTCTACCTTGTTTTCTATTGGCAAGCCATGAACGTCATAACCCGCCATGTCCTTGACATCAAAGCCATTAAATCTTCTATATCTTATGTAGACGTCTTTTATCACTTTTACCCACATGCCGCCCAAGTGCAAGTCTCCCGTAACATATGGGGGCCCATCAAGGAAATAGAATTTCTTTTTGCCCTTATTAATTGCCCTTGTTTTATCTAGAATATTGTTGGATTTCCAGTATTCCAACATCTCCTCTTCAATTGAATTAAGGTTCTGCATAATACCATCTATAAAAACTGATTTTGCATATGATTATTATAAAGCAAGATATAAAACGTTTATATACAGCTCAACCGGTGTTATATTGCTTAACAAATTAGGTAATGCCTATAGTGGCAAAAACTCATACAAACTTGTGGATGATTTTTTGTTAAGCAAGGGCAGGCGGTTGATGATAATATCTCCATATGTAAGCGAATACTACATCAATAAGCTTCTCAAAGAGTCTAAAAAATCCAGGATATATATAATAACGTCGAACAAGAACGAAGGCGTCCATGCTAAAAAATATTATCATCTCCCAATTATGGGGTATATCAAACTTTTGGTATCTACGCTCGTTGTCGGGTCAGTCTCGTTGTTTTTCGGATATTATGTGCTGTCCCTTTTGATAATCCAAATGATGGTGCTTATAACCATACCTTACGCTATCATAGTTGTGAAAATATTATTTTCTCGAGATCAAAAAATTGAGATACGGATAAGCAAGGCATTTATACATGAAAAAATTTACATAACGGAAAAATCTGCCATAACTGGGAGTGCAAACCTGACGTATTCCGGGATGCACAGTAACATAGAGCATATAGAGGTAATAACCGATAAAAAGAGGATTGCGGAACTAATTGCGCATTTTAACTCTTTATGGAAGGGCCTAAAGCATTAACAAAATACAGGCAAGAAATTCCACGGTTTGCTGTTTGAAGAGTGTCGCTTCACAGCACAATTCCCAATCCGAATATCCTTGGCATAGCCGTTCTTATCAGCAAAACCTCGTCTTCCTTTTCGAATGACGCTTCCCTATCCAATTCAAAGCTTGCCGATTTGCCATCAAATTCGGTCAGAGTTCCATTTATGTAATCGAATCCAAACGCGATTAAATATTTCTTTCCAATTGCCATGTCTTCACGATTAATATCGGAGAGTTTTACGCCAATTGCTAATCTTTTTGTCTTCTGAAAGGCTCTATCGGATAATACGTCCCCTTTGGCTATCTGTTCCGATGCTATGCCTTTCAGCGCAATCCCTACTCTTACTCCTTTGCCTGCAGAATCTATGTCACGATCCTGGCTCTGCAACGACCTTACTATGCCCTCTTTTCCATCTCCAGAATAAACCTTGTCATGCACTTTTACAGTGCCATATCTTACTATTCCTAAGCATACGGCGCCAATGCCTTTAACATCAAAAGATTTGTCCACATCAATCCTGAAACCCTTACCTGTTGCTTTCATGTCTGCGCCTCCACATTTCAATATCTCGTCAAGTGCGTTATCCTTGCTTATCATTTTTTTGCCGCTTATGGAAATACTAGAAAGCAACGTTGAAATATCATTTTCATCAGTTATGAGTATATTCCTATTGACGAGCGAGCATGCAATCAGTATCTCCCCAAGATGCTTGTCTACAATCTCTGTGCTTACTATAGACGTATCTGCAATAAGCAGGGATTGTGCCACAGCATGGAATTTAGCTTCGATATCGGTTGGCGAGGCTATCACTATCGTATTGCCGCTATAAATTCTGTTATACAAAGTTATGCCGTTTTTAGAGCCCTCCTTGCCTAACAAGCCTGCCAATTCTGGGCTGTTTAATACGGCTACAACATAGTCCATTGCTATAAACCTCTAAGCTCTAAAGATTATGCTGGCAACATATATAAAATTGCTATTGCCATAAATAAGATTTGCCCAGAAAGTCTTTATCTGGGCAAGTTTGAGACTTTATAAGCAGAATAAAGTTCCTGGCAGAACCATAAAATAACAAGCTTTAAATAGGTGAAAACCCTCTTATTATAAATGGGATGCATATGGGAATGAAGCGCTTCAAAGCGCAGAGCGCATTTGAATTTTTCATGACATACGGATGGATGATATTCATAGTGGTGATAATCGCTGGCCTGCTATACTATTTCTCGGCGCTTCCAAATCTTGCCGTTCCGCAGTCGTGCACGTTCAGCAGCGGAGTGGCATGTGCCGAATTCAGCGCTGCGTATATAAATGCTACGCATACCGCAACCGTCGCAGTGCTTGTGAGAAACCCTAATTATTATTCGATTGGCAATCCAAGCTTTACAATATCATACAAAGGGCAGAATTTCACCGGCAGTTGTCCGCAAGGGTATTTTACCGAGGGTTCAAGCTTTTTGTGCGAAGTAACCGTAGACGGTCCAAACACCCCGAATTCTACCTTAACCGGCAAAATGTATCTGTCTACATTGGACTGCGGGCTCAGCAACTCCACGTATGCCTACAACTGCACCGGTGCTCCATCTGAGACATACTCTGGTTCGATTAAGGTAAATACCATTAATTCTCCAGATAACAGGATAACAGTAGACATATACACAAGCAATTCTATAGCCGTAGCCAACATGAGCCCAGATTACATCTATGCAAAAATTTACTTTTTGGGACAATACCTAAAAAATGCGTCTGTGTCTTTTACTGTAAACAATACCAATTTCAAGATCGGCAAAACTACCATAAACACCAACTCTTCAGGTATAGCAAAGGATTATGCCTTTACAAATCAAACAGGATACGTAAATGTAACTGCTTATTATTCTGGATACAAGAACAGCACAAAGATAGAATTTGTATCGCCGTGAAATGGCATGGTATACCATACAGCAAATTCGTTCATAAGCATACCCTGCCATATAACTTCAAACACACAATCCGATTTTATGCGATTACACGTCCAAGTAAAGAAACCTATTTAAAGCTTGGCATTCCATTTTGGATGTAGGTG
>JAJZOS010000098.1 GCA_021851985.1 Microcaldota archaeon
AATGTCATATCCGAGGTAGCCTTGCCAAATGAGGACGGCAAGTTGGTATCTATGAAAGTAAACATGGGTATTAAAACTGTAGAAGGATTCTCCGGGCATAGCGACAGGAGGCAGCTTATAAGCTTCGTGCAAAAGCTAAACGTAAAGCCTAAAAGCATATACACGATGCACGGGGAGGAGCAGAAATGTGAAGACCTGGCAAGGACTCTTGGCAGAATGATGCATATAGATGCCAGAGCGCCTATGAATCTTGATTCGATACGCCTAAAATGAGCCACTGCTTTAAGCCTGTGACCTAATTGCATTCCGTTGCTTAAACGATGTCAAATTCAAGGCGGCCTGCATAATCAAAATCTGGCGCTTTGATATAAAATATGGCTATGAAACTGCTATCACTATCTATGCTGAATGGCAGTTCGGGTTCTGACCTGACAAATAAGAAAGGCGTATTCACAGAAACCTTTGTTATGGTATCTCCTTTTCTGAAAGCCCTTAGCATTTGCACTGACGATTCGAATATGTCTCCCTTGCCAATCCTCTTAACCTCACCCGATTCGCTTACCTTTATGCTTTTGCCCATGGCATTAAGCATGACTTTTTGAAGTTCAAGGTGTATCTCAGCATTGGCTGCACTTCCAAACTTTATGGTCAGCGGCCCGCTATAATTGTAATTAGGGTTTTTGATCGTTATGTGTATATCTACCTTTTCACCGGTATTGATTGCCATTGGCATTTTTGGCGCTATTGAATCTATCTTAAATGGATCAGAAACGGTTATTGAATCGATAATCTCCTTCTTATTCTGGTCCTTTAAGAATGATAAGCCTGCACCGTGATTTGTGAATGGTATTATAACGTCATGCGTATTGCCATCAATTTCAAATCCCGGTATCGAATGCAGAGCGCCCTTCCAATAAATATTTATATTTGATACGCTTCCTGAAGGGCCGTTACTGGTTTTTTTGACATTGAATATGCCTCCTACAATATTTTTAATGCCCATAACAAGTGCGCCTTTTATTTATATACGTAAATATTTGCCGAAGTTCCATTTTAAATCCTTTCTATAAAAAGAATGTAAATAGGTGGATAATGTGTTATCAGAAGGAGATATGGCCCCAGATTTCAAGCTTCCGGGTTCGGATGGAAAAGAACATTCGTTGAGTGGGCTAAGGGGTAAGTATGTGGTCCTATACTTCTATCCGAAGGATAATACCCCTGGATGCACTATCGAAGCAAATAACTTCAACAAAAGATTTGATGAGATAAGGAAGCTCAATGCCGAAGTAATAGGCATAAGCAAAGACGATTACAAATCCCATGAAAAATTCATAAACAAGTATGAACTTAAATTTTTACTGCTCTCCGATACAGAAAGCAAAACTATAAAAAATTATGGCGCATATGGCGATCGTGGTATATTCGGTGTCGGCACGCTAAGAAATACCTATCTGATAGGGAAAGACGGGAAGATTATAAGAATATTCGAGAAAGTCAATCCAAAAAGCCATGCCGATGAAATAATATCCGCGATAAAAGAAGCAGAAGCATGATTTAAAGATGAAGCACACCGCATTTACGCGTAGCCCAACTCCTCTAGTTTCCTCCGTATTATTTTTGCCTCATAGTCTGCTTTTGACTTTCTTCCGCTGCTGCTTATCAATATCCTAAGTATGAACGCAACATAACTTGATACTGATGGAAAGCCGGTATCCCCTATGTGCTGTTCTACCTTTTCAAATAACTGGCTTGGTATAGATATGGTGGTGAACTCCTGCCTCCTACCTCTTTTTATTTTCATGCTATCACTATATTAAAATTTGCATGGAAAGATTTATATTATTAATTATATATAATTAGTATACCGATGTTTAACCATGTGGGCGGATTCGATGAAAAATTCTAGCGACATACTCGAGATTGTAGGGGCGTTGAATAATGATCCAAGCAAATCGAATTGGGAAGCCATGTCATCATGCATCAAGCGCAGCAATGCGTCCTACTACAAAGTCATATATCCAAAGAAAATAAAAGAAAAGCAGGATCTCAAAAGTGCATACGTTATACTGTACGATAGTAAATTTAAAATAATCGGCAAGATACCTATTTTATCTAAAAGCAACCGCGAGGCAAGCGGGATGCTTTTTTATTTACGGGGCCTTAGTTTGAATAGAAAAGTCTAAGTGGTGTCTGATGTCTGCTGAAAATAATTTGAAAGAACTAGAAGAAAAGAGCATATTCATATTGCGGGAAGCGAATGCAAAATTTAAGCATATTGCTGCGTTGTGGAGCATGGGCAAAGATTCAACTGCAATGCTTGCCATTGCGCGTAAGGCGTTCATGGGTAAGATACCTTTTCCAGTTATATATATAGACAACGGGATAGACTTTCCAGAGTCGTACAAGTTTATGGAAGAAATGGTAAAAAAATGGAAATTGGACCTGATAATAGCAAATAGCAATATAAAATCAGAACTATCCGGTTTCAGCTGCTGTGGTGCAAATAAAACAGATGCCCTTAAAAAATTGATGAAGGAAAATAAATTTGATGCCATTATTGCATCAATAAGGAGAGATGAGCATTCTATAAGGGCCAAAGAGAGATACTTTTCACCCAGGGATTCAAGCTTTAAGTGGAACTACAAAAACCAACCTGCAGAGTTATGGGGCAATTACGCGTCTAAAATTGATAGGGGATCGCATTTTAGGATACATCCGCTGCTAGATTGGACGGAGCTGGACATTTGGAGGTATATTAAAAAAGAGTCCATGCCTATAAATCCATTATACCTTGCAAGGGATGGATACAGATATAGGAGCCTTGGATGTACGCATTGCACCACGCCTACAAAATCGAATGCCTCCTCTATTGACGGCATAATAAAGGAGCTTAAAACTACAAAGACTGAGGAAAGGGGCGGCAGATCGCAAGATAAAGAAAAGGCGTACATAATGGAAAAGCTAAGATCGTTGGGTTATATGTGATCCCATGGACCATCGGATAACACTGCTTGGCGAGAAAGACCATGGCAAATCAACACTGCTTGGCAATATCCTTATAAAAACGGGTTCCATAAAACGCTCGCGTATAAATTCGATATACTCTTCAAATGCAGATGGCAAAAGATTCGAACCTGGATATATACTTGATAGTTTTAAGGAGGAACAGGATCGTGGCATGACGATTGATCAGACATCTGCAGAAATAGTCTATAAAAACAGGCGGCTTCACATGACTGACGTGCCTGGACACTTAGAGCTTCTAAAAAACATGCTGACTGGAGCGTCAAATGCCTCATTAGGTCTATTAGTAGTATCAGCAAAGAAGGGAGAAGGGTTTACAAATCAATCAAAAAGGCACCTTTATATATCAAATCTCATGGGCATTGATTCAATACTGGTGGCTATTAATAAAATGGACGATGTGGACTTTAGCGAAAAAGCATTTGCCGATATAAAGAGATCCATAGAGAACTATTGCAGTGCCACAAGCAT
>JAJZOS010000099.1 GCA_021851985.1 Microcaldota archaeon
ACTCAGCCTGGTAGAGTGCTAGACTCATATGTTAAACATGATGAGTGATGAGCTATTGGCTATGATTTTTCGCTACTGGGACATCTAGAAGTCGCGGGTTCAAATCCCGCCCCCGCCAATTTATAAACAAGATGTATTGGATATAAGTTTAGGTCAGGAATACAGGCCATAGTTTATCGCATTGTCAATTGTAAAAGGGAATTCCTGATAATGCACAAGATAAAGAATTAGGTTGGATAGAAAGCCAATTTGGCGAATAAGGTCAGTTAAAAGGTAAAGACATCACAACTCAAAGTGGCGGGGTTAAGTTATAAATATAAAGTTAGGTTTCAATTCCAAAAAGCAAAGCAAATAACCTTTCTTCTTTCAATCTTTTTTGTGCATCTTGCATTAGTAAATTATAGAGCCCTTCTAATGATTCCTTGTCATTTCCAAAAACAGGGAGTGACCTATCCAGATCTTCTATACTCTTCTGTATTTTTTCCTCCATGTGATTTATGTTTGGATTAGTTGCCTCATATTTGCTTCTTAGTCTGTGGAGCTCAAGGTCCGTTACTGTCCTTCCTTCCTGTTCACTTATAAAAATACCAAGCGAGTATTCAAAATATTGTGCCATTATGCATGTGCCCTTATAATAACTATTTGCTTTAGCAAATGATTTTAGCGCATCCTCAAGTTTTTCAATATTCTTAGTAGTGTTGTATTCAATATACGTGGTTTTAGCTCGCTCAAATTCTTGTTCTGTAACTTTCTTAGCCGCCATATGAGCGATACCAAACGCTTGCAAATCAAATCTCTTAGTAGCATCAGCCATGGCCTGCACGTGCCCGATTATTTTATTGTCATGGTTTATGATATTGACAACAGCTTTATTTGTCATATCTTGTGTCTTGTCTGATTCGTCACATACAAGTACGGCCTCTGTCTTATTAAGTGTCACAAGGATTGATTCTCCCTGTTTTCTCTCTTTTATCGAAGAATACGCAATTACCGTGCTATCTGTGGTTCTTACAACCAAACCCTCTTTTTTACCATCAACCTGTATCGTTCTTAAGCCTTCAATATTTCTATTCAGCCAGTTATATGTTTCGGTCTCTGATGTTATCATACTTTTACCATCAGCGATGACCTCCATCTTTCCAGTATCTAACACTACGTATTTTACATTTTCGAACAGTTTTTGTGGATCTTTAACTCCTGCAAGATACGGTATGTTTTTTTCTCTGGCGATGACCCCTTCATGTGAGAGTATCCCCCCAAGCTCTGTTATAATTCCTTTCACATGTCCGCTCGCCATCAATTTTTCTAAATCCCTCTGTTCTGTAAATGTAGCTATAAGCACTACGTCCCTATCGGGAATTTTTTTGAGTACAAACCATGGAGTTCCTTCGGCCTTGCCAATGCTTACGGGAATGAGGCCACTTGCGTTTTCTAAAATTGGTATGTCTATAGTTTTTGTTATGGGGCGCGATTGCAATGCAAATAATTTCCCTGAATCTATGCACCATTCTATGTCCTGCGGACTTTTGAATGCAATCATTATTTTTCTTGACATTTCTGCTATCTCCTCTATCTCATATGTTAAAAGTTTTTGTTTTGTCTTAACAGCCAGAAGTACATCTACCGCATCAATCCCGTTATTGCTTGTTTTTTCCTGCAATTTTATCTGCCCGTGTATCCCCTCTTTGTTAATAATATAGGTGTCTCCGTTCTCTCTTCCGGAAACAAGGATGCTACCTTGTCCTAAGATTGCATTTATTAGGACTGTATTCTCATCTACAAATGTGACTCCAGCCTTCTGCGGGAATAACTGTTTTTGCACGACTACTGCCATGAGCGGTTTTTCATTACCTACAATTATATCCGAAAACAACGAAGCATAGACCTTCTTTACAGCATCTATAATTCCGTTTCTATCCACAGATAGTACGGTTTCAAACTTTCCTGCTTTACTGTCTTTCTCGGTATCTTCTATCGTGGCCGAACTGCGTATTGCGACCTTTTGATTTCCAAACATGCTTTCATATTCAGCAATTATTTTTTTGTAGAGTTGCTCACTGAAGTGCATCTGCATTACGAGTTCCCTGGCATTACTATTAGAAGCAAGCTGGGAAACGGTATGTCCGTTATCGGAAAGAAAACGTTCGAAAATACCAGTAGGCAGGACAAAAAAAGGAGGAATGTTGAATCCTGTCTCCTTTAATCTATGAAGTCCTGCGCCTTTGCCTCCGAATGTAGCTACAATTTCCCTATGCGATGGCGTACCATTACCTATATTATTCTGTTTGGCTTCCTGTGTTTTAAATGTTGTTGTCATAAAAAATTCTTGATACTTATTGGTGCGTCATGCTTTGCATTGAACTTTATTCCGTTATCTTCCATTCTGTCAATTCGCCACCATATCGTCCTGAAATTCGGCATTTTGATATCGAATTTTCGCGAGATATCTTCCATGAAACTAGCCAATTGACGATAAGCAAACCGTAAAGCGCATTTGACTGCAAATGCGGCAGAAATCAGCGCAGATGGAAACTGAAACGGCCTGCCGACTTTATTTCGATTCTGTTTCTTCAATACAGCCGATTCCAACAACGACGGCTGGATCAGAATCGTCACTATCCTGCCTCTGTTTACCAACTGCTGATTATATA
Source organism: Microcaldota archaeon (assembly GCA_021851985.1). The sequence continues at coordinate 2,652 of JAJZOS010000099.1, forward strand.
TTCTCCAATTTCTATAGTAGGTCTGCATTTTATCGCCAAAAATAAAATGCAACCTGGGGCTTTATGCCCTGGGTTTTAGCGGAATTATTGGACAAAGTCAAATAACCTGCGTATTTAAATATCTAAATAAAGGGAATTATATATAGTGACGATTATGGCTACTAGTAAAAACATCGAAAAAAACACCAAGGTGGTGGTAAACGATTCGTTGGTCGCGCTTAAGGAGTCCATGAGTGAGCTTACCACGTCTGAAAAAAGCGGTTTAGGGACAATATCGGGTCCGCTTGCAAAAAACATAATGGACCGTTGCGATTCCCTTCTCGCAGAATACCAAAAGGAAGATCTCTCAAAAGCAAGTAACCTGTCAGATACTAGGGCCTTGGCTTTAATAGGCCTGCGTGCAGCCGAAAAGTATGATCCTTCCAGGTCGGAAGCCTATGGCAAAGTGCTTATCAAGACAGCGGATTATGCTGTTAACAATTATGATTCGTCCAAACTGCCAGCCCATGAATTGATGATGGCGGTAAAGGACGGATTCAGAATGGCAGAAAAATACGGCACCCCCGCGGAGGTAAAGAGGTTTGCAACTACGCTTGTAGGGATGTATACGGCATACATAACGTACTACAGGAACGAAAAGATCTATGAAAATAATGTAATAGAGGTCTCTAAAGAGGCGCTGCGGTTGGCTTCAAGGTATGGCATGAAAGAAAGCGAGAACAAGCTAAAGAAGATAATCGGGATAACAAAGTAGGATAATCCCCATCTTTTTTCCATAATTTCCATATATTTTTTTCATATACCTAGTGGCAGTTA
>JAJZOS010000015.1 GCA_021851985.1 Microcaldota archaeon
TCTGCCACAGCAAGCATGTTCTTTATCTGTATTATTCCGAACGGAGTCTCCCTGGGCATAAGAACCAGCTTCCATCCCTCCTTTAAAGCTATTGATGCCGCCCTTATTACAAGATTTTCTTCGTATCCGTGTGCTATGCCTGAAAGTGTCTTCATGGAACATGGAGATACAAGGCATCCGTCCAGCCTGAAAGAGCCGCTTGCTATTGGCGACATGAAATTGCGCTCGTCATAGCTGAAATCCGCAATTTTCTCCACATCTTTTGAAGCAATACCCAGCTCCTGCTTTATCACCATCGCCCCGGGCTTTGTTACAACAAGATGGGTTTCTGCGATTCCCGAATTATGTATCTCTTCCAGGAACCTGTATGCATATGCTGCACCAGACGCCCCAGTAATGCATACTGCTATCCTCTTTGTCATGCTATCTAACAGGATATTGTTGGACATCAATAAATAAGTTCCGACACACACTAACCTTTTTATTAAGCTTTGTTGAGAATAACCTTATCGTGCCAAGGTGGCGGAATCCGGTATCGCGTACGCCTGGAAAACATTTCCTGCAAGCGTATGGCCTTCACGGGCCTTTTGGGTTCAAACAGACTTTTGAAGGATTTATCAAAAGTTTTGGAAATCCCAACCTTGGCGTATTTTTGCTACTAGAAATCGCCACTGCTGCAAAAATGCTTGTTCATGCGCCGTTCCTGAGCTCCCTCCTAAGAACCTTACCTATCATGCTTTTTGGAAGCACGTCTACAAACTCTACTGATTTTGGAACCTTGTACTTGGCAAGCCTTTCTGTGCAATATTCGATTATTTCCTTTTCGGTTACATTCGTATTGTTTTCCTTCAATACGACAAACGCTTTAACTACTTCTCCGCTGAATTTGTCAGGCATGCTGACTACTGCAACGTCTTTTACTGCATTGTTTTCGAACAGAACGCTTTCGACTTCACGAGGATACACCTTCAATCCGCCAACATTGATCATGTCCTTTTTCCTCGATACTATATAGAAATATCCGGCATTATCCACTTTTGCGAGATCTCCTGTCAGAAGCCATCCGTCTCTGAGAACCCTCTTGGTCTCCTCTTCCATGTTCCAGTATCCTTTCATAACCTGGGGGCCCTTTATTGCAAGCTCGCCTATTTCACCTGAAGCAAGTACCTTTGTAGGGTCATCCGGATCAACTATCCTTGCTTCAGTATCAGTAATTGGAATGCCTACCGACCCCTCCTTTACGGCTATTCCATCCAAAGGATTGCTGTGGGTTACCGGACTTGCTTCGGAAAGGCCATATCCTTCGACCAATTTTGCTCCGGTAAGCGACACAAATTTATCGCGTATTGTTGCATCCAACTCCATTCCGCCGGACATGCATACTCTCACGGAGCGCAGGTCATATTTCCTTGACTCAGGATTATCGTTTATCAAACCGTATATCGCAGGAACGGCACAAAACGCGGTGACCTTTTGGTCCTGTATTGTCTTCATAAGCTCCTTTAGGTGCAGCTTTGGGAGGAGTACGATTTTTGCCCCGGCATATAATGCGGAATTCATGGTTGCAGTCATGCCGTAAATGTGGTAAAGCGGAAGTATGCACAATGAGACATCCTCTTTTGCCATAGGGAATGATATTGAAACATATGCAGCATTTGAATAAAGATTGTAGTGAGTGAGCATTGCTCCTTTTGACACACCTGTTGTGCCCCCAGTGTACTGAAGCACAGCGACATCATCCCTTGACTTTACATCAGGCAGTTGTTCTATTGGTTTGTTTAATTTTATAAGCCTTGAAAAGTCAAATGTGCCTTGCCTTTCCACTTTCCTTATGCCACCAAGCCTTGAGAGCTTTCTCTTTAGCCCTGGAAGATAAGAAGTAACGCTTGTTGTCACCACAGTAATATCCAGGTTTTTTCGGCATTCATCTACTGATTTGTAAAGATCGTTGTATGACTTGCTTTTTTTGCCATCCTTCCTTGACTTTTCCTTAACGACATCCTTTGAAGCTACTATGAAATTCGCGCCTGAATCACTTAATTGGTGTTCAAGCTCCCTCCCTTTATACATTATGCTGCAGGGCACTACAGTAGCACCTGCCTTTAATATGCCGAAATAGGATATGACAAACTGAGGTATGTTTGGCAGAAATATTGCAACCCTGTCGCCTTTTTGCACGCCGATGGACGCCAGCGCAGAAGCAAACCTTGAAGAAGCCTCGTCCACCTCGCCGTACGTCATTTTGGTGCCATTATAATATACACATTCGTTTTTAGGATATGCTTTTGCAGTTGAAGATAGAAGTTCATAGACTGCAGGGTTTCCAAAATCAATGCTTTGTGGTATGGCCCTGCCAATTGTCTGGTCAGATGGATTACACTCCACGGTTTTCGTTACTGAATCCGATTGCACGTTGCTCTTTCTTATTTTTTTGGTGATATGCAGCATATTCTCGCTAATTCTATTGGGAATATTGCCTGAATAGCTTATATCTTTTGTGTCTCAATTTTAGGAACCTTGCTATAAGAGTTAAAAAGCTTTGTAATTATAATATATTGGCTTATCTTGCAGTGCAGGATTTGCATGTTTTAGGTATATTATAATCATTAATGTGTTTTACATCCGGTGGATTGATGGCTGAAGAAAGCAACGAACAGAAACCAAAGCAGGAGCAGAGAGAGAAGCAGAAGGCTGAAAGCATAATAAGAATAGCTGGAAGAGACATTAACGGAGATTTAGACATACCATCAGCGCTGTCCCAGATAAAGGGGATAGGCCAAAATTTCGCAAATGCGCTTGCAATATCGATAAAGAGCCTGTATGGAATAGACAAGTCAACGAAACTTGGATCTCTTAATGAAGACAGCATAGAGAAGATAGAGGAGCTTCTTAATGACCCGAAAAAGGCAAAAATCCCTCTTTATATATTTAATAGAAGAAATGACAGGGAGACTGGCGCGGACATGCATCTTGTAGGTACGGACCTCATTGTGAAGGTGAGGCAGGATATCGAAAATGATATAAGGATACAGTCATGGAGAGGCTTTAGGCACAGGTATGGACAGAAGGTAAGGGGCCAGAAGACAAGGTCTACAGGAAGAACGGGCGCGACAGTCGGAGTCACAAAGAAGACTGCGGAAGCAGCAGCAAAAGCGGCACAGACTCCGGCAAAACCGGTCGGAGCGCCCAGCACCGAAGCTGCAGCGCCTGCAAAGAAGTGATTTGAATGGGAGATCCGAAAAGAATCAGAAAAAAATTCGAGCCTTCTAAAGTAATGTGGAATGCGCAGAGGATAGAAAAGGAGCACGGCCTCAAGGAGAAATACGGGCTCAAAAACCTCAGGGAATTATGGAAAACCACCACAGAAGTGAGCAGAATTAGGAGGAATGCTAGAGATATATTATCAAACAGGGTAGGAGAGAATGTTGGAAGCGACATGATAGCGAGGCTTGAAAGGTACAGCATAGTGGGAAGCGGAGCGAAAATAGACGACCTTCTGGGAGTGACTCCCGAATCCATATTGAATAGGAGACTACAGTCTGTTGTTTTCAGGCTTGGCCTTGCAAAGACACATAAACAAGCGAGGCAGCTCATCACACACGGATTCATATCAATAAATGGAAGGAAAGTAAAATCACCAGGATACATGGTCAAGTCTGACGAAGAGCAGAGGATAAGCTATTACAAGCCGATAAACCTTAATCCTGCACAGCCGGAACCTACAGCAAAAGTAAAGGAGGAGGCAGCACGCCCTGAAGAAAAACCAGATGCTGAAATTAAAGAGCAGGCTGCAGAAAAAGAGGGATGAAGATGGCAGGAAAGAAAAAAAGCGAACCAAAAACAAAAAAGGAGCAGCATAAGGAAAGCGCAAAAGAGAACATATCTTATGAGAATGTTGCACTTGAAGCGCAGCAGAAGTATGTTCCAAAGGCAATAAGGTGGGGCGTCGCGCACATCTATTCGTCAAAAAACAATACGCTAATAACTCTTACCGACTTGTCAGGATGCGAAACAATAGCAACTGGAAGCGGAGGTATGGTTGTGAATACAGGCCACGAGGAAGGATCACCGCATGCCGGAATGCAGGCAGCGTACAAGGTAGCTGCAACTGCGCTTGAGAAGGGAGTGACAAATATAAACATAAAAATAAGGGCGCCAGGAGGCCACGGCTCCAAAATCCCAGGACCCGGAGCGCAGGCTGTTGTCAGGGCCCTGGCAAGAAGCGGGATAAAAATAGGGAGCATAGAGGACGTGACCCCGATACCTACAGATACAACAAAGAGGCCAGGAGGAAGAAGGGGCAGGAGAGTATAGCTAATTATTACCTGGATTTTACTCTATTGCAGTTTCATTAGGGTGCTTTCTAGCGTATTTCTCAGCCATTTTGAATCTCTGAATCTTTGTAGGATGCGTACCAAATACAAAATGGTGCAGTTTTGACTTAAATGTGGATTTATAATGTTTTAATTTTTCTGCAACACGCAGGTTAGCTTTTGGTAATCCTTCAGAATATCTAGAAAGAATAGGATTTAAGTCGCTATTCAATGAGTATATAGCTGCTTGAGACCTTATGAAATTTTCTGGGCCATATGCTTTTATTGCTTCCATATCGGCCTTCCTTTCATGCAGCCTGCTTAAAACTGAAGATGCCATAGTTCCAACATACGTTATTACATAGTTCGCACCAACTGCAGATAGCACTAAAGGTGTCTCACGCACCACAAATCCAGGGACACTTGTATATCCTATATTGCCAAATATATTTTCTAAGATGAATAGCGATGATGGAATTGTAAACTCCATATTCTTACGTATATTTGACATAGTAACCTTAGACTTAAATGCTTTGTGTTTTATATGCCCCAATTCATGTGCAATTACAGACTTAAGCTCTTCTTCATTTAATTTATCTAGAACCTTATCCCCAAAAACTACATGTTGTTCTCTTATAACATATGCGTTTGTGCTCCTGTTCACAGATACTACGGGCTGTTCAACGTCCATTTTATCTGCAACTTCCCTTACCAATGGTAAAAATGTGCGCCTCTTTTCTTCTATACTTTTATTGTCAGATTCGCTAATTACCTTTAACTCGTTTATTGTGTTCAATATGCTTTTAGGCATGGGCTTTTTCTTTTTTATCATCATTTTTACACATTATTTTTGTGTATTTTCAGATATATACGCTTTTTGTGGCATACGGCCGATTCAATTTAATGGAAGAGATATGCCGCTGCATTGCCTGTAAAGGACAAGAGAGGCGCAGGATATATGCCGAATGCAAGAGTAATTCCTATACATATAAAAATAGCAATCATGAGTTGCGGCTCAACGTGTATGCTCCTTGCCCCTTCTTTCACGGTATACATAGCCATTATGGCCCTTGCATAATAAAGTATTGAGATAACGCTATTCAAGATCCCTATAATTGCAAGCCAGACAAAGCCCGCATTTACCGCACTAAGGAATATCAGGAACTTTCCGACAAACCCGGTAGTAAGCGGCAGGCCTATAAGAGAAAGCATGAATAAGGTCATGGCAAATGCGAGATACCTGTTTTCCCCGTTAAGACCTATCAGATCATCTATCCCATTCCTATTTCTTCTCTCAAGTATGGCAACTATTGCAAGCATGCCTATGAATATGAACATGTGTGCGAATATCTGGAACATGCTTGCCGCTGCGCCGGAGCTGGTTGCGACTGCAATGCCTATGAGTATGTAGCCTGCCTGGGATATTGAGGAGTATGCAAGCATTCTCTTCGTGTTTTTCTGCATCAGAGCAACTATGTTTCCATAGAACATCGTAAGCACCGAAAGCGCCGCAACGAGCATGAAGAGCTCCCTGTTTGATATGAATACCAGTATTAGCACCTGCATCAATGCTGCAAATCCCACTTTTTTGTTTACACCGCCCAGCATGCCGGTAACATACGCCTGCGCCCCGGTGTATACGTCGGGTATGAGCACATTGAATGGGAATATGGATGCCTCAAATCCAATGCTTGCTATGAAAAGGATCGCAGCGAATGCCATTATCCCTCCCTGCGAATACGACTTTAGGCCAAGACTGTTTGTGGAGCTGAACAGAAGCACTATTGAAAATGAGAGAACGGCTATTGCTATTGCAGACATTATCAGGAGCTTTGCCGCGGCTTCGGTGCCCTTCCTTGAAAAAAGTATTGCGAACACCATGGGCATTGTGGACAATTCAAGCCCAAGGAATATTGTTATCAGGGAAACTGATGATGCAACGACATACATTCCCAGAAGCGAAAACAATGACACTAGTGCAAAATCTTGATAGTTCTCCGAAAAGCTGAATGATATGAGATTTATAAGTAAAAGCCCTGCAGTGAATATGAGGGCGAAAAAGAGAGAAAATCCGTTGAATGAGAAGGTATTTAGCAAGACGCCGGAATATCCTGAGGTAAGGAGCGCAACTATTGTTATGATTAAGAGGGAAAGGGCGGCAATGTTGAAATATAACTGCATTTTTGAGCGCTTCCCTAGCCGGAATAGCAGATTTCCCAATACCATTAGAAAGGCAAGTGCAAATAGTGCATATGCAAGTATCAGACTATCACCAGCAGATAAAATGGTATTAATAGCGCGATGATGCCTATTATGAATATCAGGGCGTACATGTTTATGTCGCCGACTGATGCTCTCCTTAATATGTACCCTGAGCGATATGTAAGCCTACCGAGCATGTCGAACCCGTCGCTCAGGTACGAGTCGAATACCGATGCCCCTTCCGCAATACCGTATGTCACCATGGTAAATACTCTGTATATCAAATTCATTATGGGCCTAGTGTAAAGGAATATGTCCATTGATTTTGCGCTGAACTTTATGATGTTCTTGTAATAGACTAGGTATGCAAGCGCCGCACCGGCAGATACCAGTATTGTGAATAATATGCCATCCTGAATTGAGAGGTTGACTGAATTGGGAATGCTGAGATAATTCAGATATCCGCCGTAATTAAGGAAGCCGGGCATGTAGATTATGAATGCCGATGCAAGAAGGGTAAATGCGGCTAGAAGTGCAATGGGGTATTTCATGCTTGCTGGAGTCGACATGTAATTGGCCGTAATCTCCACGCTCTTTGTGGTTCTCGCCTGGAAGGATACCCAACGGAATATATAAAAACTTGTGAGCATGCTTATGCCGAGCATTATTGCGTATACAACGGTGTTAGAGAGCAGGCTTGTCCCTATAAGGCTGCTTGCAAAGAAACCGGAGAATGGTATGAAGCCAGCAAGAGACAGTACGCCGAATATAGTTGATGCATATAAAATCTTTGAAGAGCGGAGGCCGTACATGTCATTAAGATTTTCCTTGCCGGTAGACTCCATTGAGACACCTGAGCTGAAGAATAGAAGCGCCTTATAGAATGTCTGCGCAAAAAAGAAGTATATTGCAGGAAGAATGAAGGAGCTTCCGGCCGCGACAAGCATTATGGAGAGCTCCTGTATTGTCGAATATGCTATTACCTTTTTTATATGCATTTCCCTTGCTGCGGCTACTGTCGCGATTACTGCAGTTACAATGCCTATTGCAACCATGAATCCGTCAGTTCCACCTACATAGAATATTGGTGCAAGAATTATTGCAACAAATACTCCTGCCTTCACCATTGTGCTTGAATGCAGGAATGCGGATACGGGGGTTGGGCCTTCCATTGCATCTATGAGCCACTCATGGAACGGGAACTGGGCGGATTTCGTAAATATCGCTATAAGAAGAAGCATAGAAGCTATCGAAACGCCTGCTGGATGCACAGAACTTAGCATTGATATTATGCTTGAAAATTCAAGGGTTCCGAATGCGCTCCAGAACATTATTATTGATCCGAGAAGCGCAAGATCGCCTATGAATATTATGGTGAGGGATCTTCTTGCAGCACGATTTGCAGAATCTCTGTGATTCCAGAAGCCTATGAGAAGGTAACTGGTAAGGCTTAGAAATTCCCAGGCAAAGAAAAGCGTTATGAAATTGCCGCTTACTGCGAATACCGCCATTGCCGTCTGAAACGCAATTATCTCAAGAAAGAACCTTCTGTGCTCACTAAGCGTAGTCATGTAACCTACGGAGTATACCATTACAAAAACTCCCACTAACAAGACAAGAAAGAGAAGTAGGTAATTAAGTGGGGTCACACTTATCGATATGTTAAATACATGCACGCCGACGCTGAGCCAAGGAATGGTTGCCGTACCGTATCCGACAAGTGCAACCGATGCGAAGCTTATTATGGATCCTGCAACCGCAATGTATTTGGCTTTTTTCGGATCCTTTACTGCAGCTATACCCAATATTGCTGCAATGAGTGGTACAATTACTACAAGTGCAAGCATAATTTTCACCATCTGATCTTCGAAAGCTTCCTCATATCAAATCCTGTACCGCTGTATTTAAGGTATATATAGAATGTTATTACTGCCATTACCTCTACAGCCGCCACGGAGAATATCGAGAAAAGCATTATTACAGCGTCCGGGCTGGTCTTTGGATTGTAATAGAATGATGACGCAAGTATTATGGTACTGGCAATAAATATCAGCTCGACTGAAAGCAGCATCACTATTATGTTACGGTTTGAGGCTATGCTGGCAAGCCCTATTGACAAGAGCGAAAATGAAAGCGCGAATAGGTATATTGGAGGTATCATTCAAACCAACAGCTTTGTAAATTTTTTTATTATAAAGACTCCGCTAAGTGCTACAGCAAACAGCAACATTGCCATTATGTAGAAAACGGCGTATCCTGTGCTTAAAGCTGCAGATGCGACATCCAGGAAATTGCTTGGTGACGCACTGGTATAAGGCATAAATGCAGATGTGGTGTAGAATATTGCTGCAAACAGTATCACTGCGACTGCAACAAAGTGCCATAAATTTATTAGCCTTGGTAATTTGTTCTCAGAAGCAATTGAGACTATCAGGAATGTGGATAATCCTCCAACAAAAACTATGAGCTGGAGCAACGCTATCATTGTCTGTCCTATGAGGAAGAATAAAAGAGCGCTGCCTAAAAACGCAATTGCAAGAAAGATTGCCGAATAAAGCAGTTTCTTTGATGCGGTGACTAGCACTGATGCCGCAATTGTCATCGCAGAGATTATGGAAAATATATATACTTCTAGCATATTACCTACTCAAGCTCCTCTGGTCGTGTAAGCAACTCCCTTTTGTCATACGCCTCGAACTCGTAGCTTTTGGTAAGAGTAAGGCATTTTGGAGGGCAAACTTCGGCGCACAGAGCACAGAACAGGCACCGCTCATGCCCGACTTGGGGCATTATCTTGTCTCCTTTATCTGTAAGCACACTTACCATTGTTATTGTCTTGTTCGGGCATATTATCGCGCATGCAGAACAGCTTATGCACGTATCCATGTCGAGCCGCAGCCTACCCCTGTAGCTATCAGGCATAGATTCCCTCTTCTCTGGAAATTCAGTTGTGAATCTCTTTTCAAACACAGCTGCTTTTATGGTCTTAGCCAAAGGCCCTATCATTGTCACACTTCACACAAACAATATATATGCGATTATAAGATTTATTAATGACAGAGGTATGAGCCACTCCCACCCAAACCTTAGTATCCTGTCTATCCTCATCCTAAATGCGGTTGCCCTGATCATTATTATAAATATGGATATTATGAATGCCTTAGCTACAATCCAGAAGAACGGAGGAAGAAACGAGGGCCCAAGCCATCCGCCAAAGAATAATATCGCTATAAGTATGCTGCCAAGAAACATCCTTGCATAGTCTATGAAAAGCGCAAGGGCGTAATACGGGGCACTTACATCGGTAAGCCAACCAGATATTAGTTCAGAGTCGGCTTCCCTCAAATCGAACGGCGGCCTTTCAAACTCTGCAAGAAGGGCTATGAAGAAGACTATGAAACCTATTGGCACGAGCAGGACGTAGTAATAGCTTGATTGCGAGGCAACTATGCTTGCCATGTTATAGCTTCCGGAGATCAGCACTATTGATGCAACTACAAGGACAGTAGGTATTTCATAGCTTAGTAGTATGAGCACAGACCTTTGCGCGCTTATTCCTGCAAACTTGTTTCCAGTAGAGAATCCTGCCGCAAAAAGGGTTATTGGAAAGAAGGCAATTATCGTAAGTATAATCAACAGCCCAAAATTCAGGCTTGTTGCCTGAAGAGAAGGGGAATAGGGAAATAGGAGTATTACAAATACGGACAGTGCAAGTATCAGAGGTATTGAAACCATGAACAGAAGCTTGTCTGCGCGCTCCATTATTATGTCTTCCTTGGCAAGCAGCTTTACAAGGTCTGCGAAGTTCTGAAGAAATCCCCACATCCCAACATACGTTGGCCCATGCCTATTCTGGGCCCTCGCTATTAATTTCCTCTCTAACCAACCGACCACGTACCCGAATATTGAAAATGTTATTGAAATTATTATTACATATATTATTATTCCTATTATGTTGTACAATGGATTCTGCGACCCAATCCAATAAGGAATGTTTGCAATGTTACCTATAGTATTATTGTAGGGCATAAAAGTTTCACCGATCTATACATCCCATGACTATGTCAAGAGATCCCAGTATAGCAAACAGGTCCGCAAACCTTGCGCCTTTTGCCATGTGGCTTATTGCTGCGAGATTTATCATATTTGGTGACCTTATCGAAAGCCTGTATGGTTTCTGCGGATCTGCCACCATATACAAAAGGCACTCGCCCCTTGGTAACTCTCTACTCACCACAGCAATCCGGTTTACCGGATTTGGGCTCCTTAATTTTATGGGCATTCCCAATGCATCACCATCTGGCATAGCCCTTGCAACAGCCTTGATGATCCTTACACTCTCCTTGAGCTCCAGCATCCTTACCTTATACCTTGAAAAATTGTCCCCATCATAAAGAGTTTTGGTATTGAAATGGAACTTGTCATAAACATAATAAGGCCTGTTTTTCCTTACATCGTAGTTGATTCCTGAAGCCCTTAAAACAGGCCCAGCAACGCCAAGCTCAATTGCTTTCTCCTTTGTAAGAACACCTACCCCCACCATCCTCTCCTTGAATGTAGTGTTCTTCTCTATGTATTTCTCGTAATGAACTATCCTTTTTTCCATATAATCCATAAGGCTTATTGTGTGATCCACAAAATCAGGAGGCACATCGGAATGCAGGCCTCCGAGGCGCATGTTTACATGGAACATCCTTGAACCTGTAGCTTCCTGAAGCAGATCCAATACCATATCCCTGTCCTTGAACGCCCACATGAATGTAGTGAACATCTGGCCTATATCATTGCATAGGGTGCCTATGCCCAAAAGGTGGCTAGCAATCCTTTGAAGCTCAAGCTCTATTACCCTCAGGTATTGCGCCCGTTCCTTTACCTCGATACCGAGGGCGGCTTCGACAGTTGCGACATATGCTTCATCATAGGCGAGAGGCGCAACATAATCGAGTTTTTCGGTATAAGGCGGTATCTGCATGTACATTCTTGTCTCTGCAAGCTTCTCGACGCCCCTATGTAGAAACCCTACATGGGGCTCAACCTTGACTATAGTATCGCCATCAAGATCCACTACAAGCCTTATAACCCCGTGTGTGCTTGGATGCACCGGGCCTATGTTGATCCTTGTTATCGTCATTGCTTATCATCACTTGTCCTGTATGTTGAATCCCAAACAAAACTCTTCCTCAGCGGTGGATCTATGCCATCCCATTTCTCCAAAAATAGCCTCGGCACCAACCGGCCCTTTATCTCTACACCGAACATTTCCGATAGTTCCCTTTCATACCAATCTGCAGATTGATGTATGTTGAATATCGTAGGAAGCCAAAGGTCCGTTGGCTGTAGAGTCACCTCGAGTATCTCGTCCTTTGACTTGGCCAAATCCCTTATGATATAAAGTACATCTACGTGATCTTTGTAATCAACGGCAGTTATCTTTACCAAGAATTCCCAGCCTTCACTTTTCATCTTACTTATTGTGCCCAGAAGAGCGTCTCTATCTACTTTCAATTTTACCATCTATCTTCTTCTGCAGTTTTATAAGAGCCTCGAACAGATTTTCAGGTTTGGGAGGGCATCCTGCAACATAGACGTCAACTGGAAGCACCTGGTCTATTCCCTTGACTATGTTGTAACTTTCCCACCATGGGCCACCGCATGTTGCACACTCTCCGAAAGCGATTATGTAGCGGGGCTTTGACATCTGCTCGTACAGCCTCTTTATCTCAGGCACCATTGACTTTGTAACCCAACCTGCAATGATCATCACATCGCATTGTCGCGGAGTTCCCCTAAAAAGAAGGTAGCCTTTCCTCTCTGCATCTATCCTTGCCT
>JAJZOS010000100.1 GCA_021851985.1 Microcaldota archaeon
ACGCAATGCTGCCAAGCGAGTCTATTATCCTTGCTATTGGATTGGCTTCGAGATATGAGGCGGAAGAGCCGAGAGCGGAGACCGATGTCGTGATGTATACCGTGAATGTGTATGCCAGCATGTTCGAAATTATCGCTCCAATAATCAGCCAGTCCTGCCATTTGAAAGATTTTATGTTCATTCTACCACTTCAAGTTTAATGTGATTATTTATGTAGTTCCATATCCTCTCTTCCGTCTGCCTTGAGATTATGTAGTTAAGCTTCTTGGTACGCGTCTCCTTCTGTGCAACCATCATATTGCAACGCTGATGCAAAAGACCTCTGGGCTCTCCTGTATTGTCATGAACATGATCAAGTGCTAACTTGCCTTCTAAAGGCTTTAAACATATCGGACACTGACCCTGTTGCGCCTGATAAAATAAATTTCTTATATATTTCTCAATTTGATAGTTCATTTGCTCGCCTCATATTCTTTCAATATCCTTAAATATCTCTCTTTAAACTTCTCGTAAGTATAATTCTGGCTGTGCTTCCAAGCGTTGTGGCTGAAGCGCTTGTAGTCCTTCATTATCTTGTCTATAAGGGCAGGGACTTCATTAATATCATCAAAAGTAAAGCCAGTCTGACCTTCTTCCACAAACTCAGACATAGCTGTATCTCCCCTGACTATTACTGGAAGAGAATGTGCGTATGCTTCTATTATTGGATAGCCCATACCTTCGTGCTTGCTATTGCTTAGATAAATATTCGTTTGCTGAAATAAGTATTCCATTGTTTCGTTTGATTGCTTGCTCAATATTCGTGCATTTGGCGAAGCCAACTCTTTGGCTTTTTGGTATTCTTTATAGTATTCTAATGCTGTGGTATTATCCCCAAACATAGTTAGATTATATTTATGCTCTTTTGCAAACTGTGCTACTTCTGGATGCGCTTTGTTCTTTCCATATCTCGAATATACTAATAAATGTGGCTCTTTTGTGCTATGTTCAATAAAAGGCAGATTATATAGGTGTGGAGCTGGGAGTATTTCGTAGTGTTCTGGATCAATACCGTAGTGCCGCAGGGAATTCAGGTTGAATTTGCTATGTGTAAGCCATAAAATATCTAAATCGTTGTAGAGCTTTAGACGTGGGAGTTCTTGGACCATTGTATTGGCAAAAGCCGCATCAATCAAGTAAGGATAGGTAAAATTATGCCAGAAGATTATGTCATGCCTTTGCACTCTCCACCAGCTTGGGAAATGTTGTGGGTTGTGCCATACTCTTATCTTTGCATTGTCTACTTCTTTACCTATATCTTTATCAAAATGCTTGAGATTTTGCAGATAGATGCTTACATATTCGCGCTTCCGTTTGAGCTTGAGAAAATATTTGAACAAGGTATAATAAGATATTTTTGAAGCTGAGCGCATGTATAAAGGCCTTATTGTAGTGTCTTTGTTTAACATGTCTACAGCAGGAGTAGCTATATCTATTGCCAACAACGAGCTTTTGTCTATCGTTAGATCTATCGTGTGCATGCTCTTTGCGAGCTTCGACATTGCATCGTTAGGGAAATAAAAATCCACAAGTTGAATTATTGCCATCGTCAAACCTTTTTTATGAAAATATACTCTCCCGTAATCCCGTCTTGCTTATTTACTATAGCTCCGTAATACTTTCCGCCGTATTTCTCCAAAAGCCTTTTCTTCTGCTCAAACTGGTAATCATCTAACTGAGGCTTGTGCAGGCCTATCACGAACTCATTTGATTTTTTAAGCAAATCTTCTGTTAATAGGCTAAGCTCACAGCCCTCGCAGTCCATCTTGAGGATGTCAAAAGAGTATTTCAGCATGCTTTGCGGGAGATGCATTTCAGTCTTACGAAAGATTCCGTTTAGGTATTCATCATTTTTGAGTAAGCCATACTCCCTGACAGATTTAGGGTCATTCTCTATCAAAACCACATATTTAGCCCCATTCATAAGGAAGAATAGGGCGCTTGAGCCTATGTCTGCGCCTACGTCCAATACCACCTTTCCTTTCCAGTCTATCGAGCCGTAGCTCCAGATGTAGTCGTAAAAGTCAACCCACTTGCATAGGGGCTTGAGCTGTCTCTCCAGCTTGGCGTAGCGGAGATGCTGAAGCCTTTGCTTAAGGGTCAGGGGAGGGTTGTATGTGTTCATTTTGACACCTCTGCAATAATAAAAAATATGCAAAATAACAATGCAAAAAACCCACAATAAACGCCTATCATGAAGTCTATCGCAACTGATACAAGTATTAATGTTATAGCGGCACCGAAAAGTGTAAAATACACTGCAGGTACCCAGTCAAACTTTTTCGTTTTATTGTTCATTTTACCGCCTTTTTAAGTATACCACTAATCGTAATAGCAGTTCCAGTAAGTACATAAAGCCCAAATACAAGCGCACTTAGACCATACCAAAAAGTGATATTTATATGTGCAACCAGACTTACATAATGTATAAATCCAAGCAACACCCAAGTGAATAATACACCCATGCCAATTAAGCTGATTCCGACCCTTATTTTTAATTTTTGGATTTTGCTGTTTTTATTGCTTCTCTTTGTGCTCATTTTACCGCCTTGGTAAGCATATATTCCATCTTGTCTTTGTATATCTCTGCGCTCTTTATATTCTGCTCCAAGATTGGCATCATGTCCTTGAGCTTGAGGGCTTCGCATATCGCTATGCTCACCTGGTAGTTCTGTATCTCCCTATTGAGGGCTGCGATTGTGCTCTGGTAGCTTAGGATTTCCTTCTGTCCTATTGGAATGTTTATGTATGGGTTTGTTTCTGTGTTAATCTTGTGCTCAATGCCATAGATGCCTTTCCTTGCTGCGAATAAGCCTGTTAGGAATGAGACGAGCATTAAGCCCAAGAATATTGCCAAGTATGTAAGAACCCCTGGAGGCACAAGCGACTTTAGAATGAGCTCGTAGATTATGGTTATGTATGCTATTGCGCCAACCCACCAATTCAAATACGAGCCGTAGCCTAAGCGCGTGTAAAAGAAAGCCCTTGAGATTGTTTCTTTGAAGTTCATTGTTCACGACCCCTTATGTAGCCTAATTCTCTCTCTTTAAAGCGTATATTCAATTTGTAGGATATAAAGTAGTATGATGCCTGCCATAAAGCGATACCACCAACTATAAAAGAAAGAGGAGATAAACCTCCATCGACAAAAAACCCTAATTCTATATTAAGAATTGCTAAAGCAAGCATCAGGAAGCTCATTGAGTATGCTCTTCTCCTCTCCTCTTTGTGCTCTTGGGTGGTATGAGCCGAATAGCCGCAGATTGCACACTTTTCGTTGTTCATTTTGGCACCTTTACCTTCTTTACCTCAACGTAATCCCCTTCCTTTATGCCTGCATCGTTGGGGATAGTGATAAGGAGCTGGTTTATGGCCTTCCTTCTCCAGACCTTTCGTATTATTCGC
>JAJZOS010000101.1 GCA_021851985.1 Microcaldota archaeon
CCTTCTCGGTAAGCTTCCTGCCGACTTCATTGGCTTCGCCAAGGGTCATATCCTCCCCCCCAGTTATGTGCAGCAGCACACCTGTGGCGCCTTCATAGTCCACATCAAGCAGTTTGTTCCTTAACGTATCCTCTACTGCGTCATCGACCTTGTTTGCGCCCTTGCCTTCTCCTATGCTTATCATTGCAATGCCGCCGCTGTTCATTATGCTTTTAACATCTGCAAAGTCCAGGTTTATGAAGCTGGGCACGTTGACGGTTTCAGTTATGCCCCTTACGGCCCTCGAAGTGACCTCATCAGCCACCTTAAATGCCTGTTCGATTGCAAGGTTAGGATATAACTCCACAAGCCTCTGGTTATCTATTATCACAAGCGTATCCGTGTTCTTCCTCAGCTCCTCTACGCCTTTCTTTGCAGTCTCCAGGCGCACCCTTTCCAGCCTGAACGGAAATGTGACTATGCCTATCACTATAGCGCCGTTTCTCTTTGCTATTTCTGCTGCAACTGGTGCAGCGCCAGTGCCGGTGCCTCCCCCCATTCCTGCAGTCACGAATACAAGATTATAATCCTGCAGTGCGCTTTCGAGGTCGCTCCTCGAGTATCCTGCAGCTTTTGCACCCATTTCTGGAAAGCCCCCTGCACCCATGCCTCTTGTCAGCGGCCCTCCGATAAGTATCCTCTTTATCGATGAATCAAGGCTGTTTATATGCTTGGCGTCGGTGTTGATTGCGATAAGCGACGCGCCTTTTATTCCTGATTTGCTCAGCCTTTGAACTGTGTTGCTCCCCCCTCCCCCTAATCCACATACTGCTATTTTTGCCCTGAAAACGTCGTTCTCAAAATCATCATTTGTCAAAGCGTTATCAACCAAATCCATAATACCACAAAATAACTTGCAAGACAAAATATAAATAGGCTTAGTGGCATGCAATTAAGCGTGTATCGCATGCGTGCGCACCAATAATGCCATAGCATGCGAATTTCAGGCAAAGATGCAACTCTTTTTATAGTTTTCGCATATAAATTAATTACTACTTTAAAGCGTAAATTGTATACTTAGTGATTATTATGGCAAGAATAAGGCCAGCAAGAACTTTTAGGAATATAAGCTCACAGGCATGGGCTAGGTACTCCCAGAAGAAGCCAAGGAAAAATTATGTTAGAGCGCTGCCGCATACGAGCCTCCTTGTATTCAAGATGGGTACTGAAAACAAGAACTATGACCTTCAGCTTAAGCTTGATGTTCAGGAGCCGATACAGCTTAGGTCCAATTCTCTTGAAGCCGCCAGGCAGATTGCCAACAGGTACCTTGAAAACAACATACCTGGAAATTTTCTGCTCAGGGTGTTGGTTTACCCCCACATAGTAATAAGGGAGCATAAGATGGCATCAGGTGCAGGAGCAGACAGGATATCACAAGGTATGAACAATGCTTTCGGCAAGCCCACTGGCATTGCTGCACGTTTAAGAAAGGGCCAGTCTGTATTTATGATAGCAACCACAAAACAGAACATGCCGCATGCAAAAGAGGCGTTTAGGAGGGCTGCTTCTAAGCTTTCAGGCCATTACAAGACAAGCAGTGCATGACCTAATGCACATTTTCCCTATTTCTCTTCTTTTTGCATTGGCTAAATTCTAAATATTATAATGTATATCTTTTAATGTTGTGGGCGTAATGAGAATATTACTGCAGTTTCCGGAAGGGCTCAAGCAAAAAGCGCTGGAGCATGCGAAGGCGCTCGAACGCGAAGGCAATGAGGTCTTTATCTCAGCATCGCCAACGTTCGGGGCATGCGATCTTGCAATAGACGAGGCTAAAAACCTGAAAGCAGATAAGCTCATACATTTTGGGCATGCAGAATTCCACCATGTGGACTTCGATGTTGAATATATAGAATATGCAATCGATGCGCCGCTTGCATTGCTTGAGCCATCATTGCAGTATATATCTGATTATAAAAAGGTTGGGCTGGTCACTACGATACAGCATGTGCACCAATTGGATGGCATCAAGCAGTTTTACGAGAAAAATGGGAAGGATGTCTTTATAGGCAAACCTTACGGATTTGCCAAGGCGCGAGGGCAGATACTGGGATGTGATATCGGCAGCGCAGCATCCATAAACAAGGATGTCGATGTGCTCATATATTTCGGCGGAGGGATATTCCATCCGCTGGGCGCTTTGCTTTCCACTACAAAACCGTTTCTTGCCATAGAGCCGTTCGAAAACAAGATTGAATTCATCGATAGAATGCGCGAAACATACAGGAAGAAGCGCAACGGAAAGATACTCGCTTCACTAGATGCAAAGAACTTCGGCATATTGCTAAGCACAAAGAACGGCCAGCATAACATGCAGCTGGCAAAGATCCTTAAGGACAGAATAGAAGCCCAAGGATTCAACGCCGAGATCCTTGTATCAAATACATTCGATTTCGAATCGATAAACAACATGATGGAATTTGATGCTTTCGTAAATACCGCATGCCCTAGGATATCGATTGACGACAACGATAGGCTAAGAAAACCACTGCTGAGCACGAACGAGATCATGGATGTGCTTAGGATGAAAAGCGAATTGCAGGAACTTAAGAAATGAATTTGTTGTTATCGCATTCTGTGTTAGAAAAGAAAATAGAAAGATGTAGGGAAAATGCCCTACACCGGATTTATCCTAAGATTAGGATACTGTTGCCTTTGCCACTTGCAGAACTACTGATGGAGTACCTCCACTCGTTGTTGCGTATTCTGCCCATATTGTTCCGCTTGATGCTCCGATAGGTACAGGCAGTGTTGCAGTTGTAGTTGAGCCTGTGTTCAATACACTGGCCACATCTATCCAGTTTCCGCCAGTTGTTCCTGAAGATGAACCCAACGCAGCAGCAACAGGGGTAGTTGTAGATGACGATGAAGGCACGTACACATATCCAACATCATACCACGTAGCTCCAGTTCCCTGGCCTACACTGGCTATGAAGTTACCTCCAGCAGACAGTGTTCCTGTAAACACGGGTGCTGTGCACACATACCCAGGAAATGACCTGCATGTAGTTCCAACAGGGCTCTTGAATATGCCCAGTGTAAACATTGCCGCCAGAACGATTGCTATTATCAATATAGCCCATCCGTATGTCATTAAATATTCCATAGCGCTTTGCGCTCGAAACTTATTTGTTCCCATAGATTATTCACCTATCAAAATATGCATTATTAATGTATTTAAATCTTTCTTCATTAGCAAATTTAGGCGTCCCATTATTTTATACTGGTGATTTTGCATTTTAACTGTTTCTTATTCAGCGCCTTCGGCATCCTTTTGCATTTTGCCTAAATATTGCTTCAGCGCTTTTATCGTGCCTGAGCTTCTGAGCGTGTAAAACGCGGCGTCGTCGCCCCCAAGCTTCTTTATGAGTGCAAACGCCCTTATCAAATTTTCGTAT
>JAJZOS010000016.1 GCA_021851985.1 Microcaldota archaeon
TATCCCTTTATATCAAAGCCTGGATAGAGTCACAAAAAGAAGATGATCTTTCACTTCTTTTTGCAAATGCGAGAATTGAAAAACAAACGAAGAGAGGGGGAAGGGTAGCAGCAATGCCATCGAAACAGCAGGAGCAGCAGGATAATCAACAGGAGAAAATTGAATAGATTCGGATGTCATTTGTACCATATTGTCCCATATTCACTGTCTTCTACAATAATACCGAATTCAGACTTGAGCCTTTCACGTATAGAATCCGCTTTTTCAAATTCTTTTTTGGACCTGAAAGATTCCCTTTTTTTTATTAGGGTCTGCGCTTCCTCAGGCAGTTTTTCCTTGTATATGTTCTTTTCAAGGATGCCGAAAATCCTTGCATGTGAAAGGACTTCGTTTACTGCAAAGTCTTTTGCTTCCTTATTGGCATCAGGATTTAATTCTGCAAATGACCTAAGTTTGTCTATTGCAGAAATGAGTTTTGAAAGCGCTAGAGGAGTGTTAAGGTCATCATCCATGGCCTTCTTGAAATCAATCCTTAATTCATCTGCAATCCTGATTATTTCTTCTCTGGACTCTGAACTTTCTGATGCGCCCATATTGTAGAATATGCTGAATGAAGAATATAGATATCTGAGTCTTGACTCTGAGGCTTTCATTAAGTCTTCTGTGTACGCGATATCCTTCCTATAATGTGTGGAACACACAAGCAGTCTCAGTGCCTCTGGGCTATACTTTCTGAGTAGATCTCTTATCCGCACGAAATTCTTAAGGCTCTTAGACATTTTCTCCCCGCGTATCAGCATTATTCCGGAATGCAGCCAATATTTGACGAACGGCTTTACTCCGAATGCTGCCTCTGCCTGGGCAATCTCATTTGTATGATGAGGGAATATCAACTCTATGGCACCCCCATGTATATCGTATTGGCTCCCAAATATCGATTTTGTTATTGCTGTATCTTCTATGTGCCATCCTGGCCTTCCTTCAATCTCAATTGGCTTCCCTTTTATCTTGAGTTTTATCCTCCAGCTCGGCTCTCCAGGCTTTGCGCCTTTCCATAACGCAAAATCATAGCTGTTTATCTTCCCAGGTTTCGGCTCTATCCTATGCTTCTCAAGCTCCTTTATGTCCATTCTTGAAAGATTTGTGTAGTCTTTAAACTTTGACACATTATAGTATATATCTTCGTCCATTTGATATGCAAATCCCTTGTCTATGAGCACTTGTATTTGTTCTGTTATTTGCTCTATAAAGTCATGCGACCTAGGATATGAATCAATGCTTTCCGTCACACCTATTGCTCGCATGTCTTCCATGAATCTGTTTTCATAGTTGCGTGCCAATTCCTTGGGCTCAATGCCTTCCTCGGCAGCCCGCTTTATTATCTTGTCATCAACATCGGTTATGTTCTGTATATATTTAAGCCTGTATCCGCTTCTCCTCAACCATCGCGCGATGACGTCGAAATTTATGTAGTTCTTAGCATGCCCAAGATGGGCATCGTCGTATACTGTCTGGCCGCATACGAACATCTTTACCTCATTATCCTTGAGCGGCTTAAACTCCTCCTTTGACTTAGACATCGTATTATGCACTACAAGCATGCAATTGCCTTATGTAACATTGACTATTGGTTGGGATACAAGTATTCCTGGAGTTTCAGTTGGCTCCTGGCCGAACTTGAAATCTGTTACTGCTATATAATCAAACTGACTGAACGATGTGCCTATGGTCTGACTTACTACCTTTATCTGCGCATCCTTGCATAAAAGCGGGAGCAGATTTATGCTGGCATTTACAAATGTGCTGGATGCATTCTGGCTGTTTCCAGGAGCTGCATACGTGTTGAAGTAGGTAGTTATTGCAGGTTTGCCTTTGTAGAGTATCGTAATATAAAGCTGCTGGCTTTGTGGGGATATTATCTTGAAATTGAGATAAGGATATGTGACAAGGAACGGATCTGAGGTAAGATTTCCGAAGCCTACGCTTGTTCCGCCAGTAAAGGTTGTTGCAAAATATACACCGTTGTATCCTGCCCATGGATGTGAATAATATGAAAGCTGCTTGTTTGATTTTGTTATGTTGCGCGGAGCGCTTCCAAAGCCCTGGCCGGTAACATTCCAGCCCGAATACGTTCCGGTAGAGAAATTGCCGTTTTCGACTGCGCCAGGACCGCTGCTAAGCGTGCAGTGAGTATAATTTATGCTTGTTGTTGAAACAGAAGCCGTGGTATTTGTTTTTTGAGGCACAGAGGACGTTAACGACTGTTGAACGGTAGTTGTAGACTGTGGAGCAGTTTTTGAAGGAAGCACGAAGAAAGCTATTATTGCTATTACAACAAGCGCCACAACATATGCAGCAATGACTTTTGAATCCATATTACCGAATATATATAGAACCTTATGGTTTAAATAAGTTTAATGTAAAGCTTTATCACAGGTGCTATTTTGGGAAGTATTCCTAGGAAGTGGAAAAAGAAGGGAAGAATGCGCTGGAAGTGGCTCAAGAAGAGAAGGAGGAGAATAAAAAGAGCGCAGAAAAGGAGAGTAGGCGAACTCTAACAGTATTGGTGACATATTGTCCAGTTATGAAATCAAGTCGATAGCGCTTTACGGTCAGGGACGCATGCAGCTGGAATGGTCAGAGATGCACATGCCTGCCCTCATGGAAGTGAAGAAGGAATTTATAAGGCAAAAGCCGTTCAAGAAGCTTAGGATCTCCGCTTTGCTGCATGTAACAAAGGAGACAGGCGCGCTCATAAGATGCCTGCATGCAGGAGGCGCAGAAATAGCGCTCGCTGGAGGAAACCCGCTGTCTACGCAAGATGATATAGCTGCAGCGCTGGTAAAGGACGGAATACACGTATTTGCGTGGAGGGGAGAGACGCTGCCCGAATATAAAGATTGTGTCAAACGGTTGCTTGCCTTCAAACCGGACATAGTAATAGATGATGGCGGCGATTTGCATACCCTTGCACACTCGGAAGAAGGCAGTCTTGAAGCCATTGGTGGAACTGAAGAAACAACAACAGGAATACATAGGATAAAGGCAATGGAAAGGGATGGCGTGCTCAAATACCCGATTGTTGCCGTGAATAGTGCAAACACCAAATACCTGTTCGACAACAGATATGGAACTGGACAGAGTACTATTGATGGTATAATACGCGCAACGAATATATTCATTGCAGGGAGAGTGGCAGTGGTGGCAGGTTATGGATGGGTTGGCCGAGGAGTTGCCATGCGGCTTCGAGGGCATGGAGCCAGGGTGATTATAACAGAAGTGGATGAATTCAAGTCTCTTGAAGCAAATATGGATGGTTTTGAAGTAATGAAAATGGATGACGCAGCATCAGTAGGGGATATCTTCATAACTGCTACAGGTGACATAGACGTGATAGTCGATAGACACTTCAAAAAAATGAAGGATGGGGCAATACTTTCTAATACAGGCCATTTTGATGTTGAAATAGATGTAAAGTCATTGAAGAAAAATTCAGTAAATCACAGAAAAATACGCAATAACCTTGAAGAGTATGTATTAAAAGACGGCAGAAGGCTGTACCTTCTCGCAGAGGGAAGGATAGTAAACCTTGGAGCAGCAGAAGGGCATCCAAGCGAGGTCATGGATTTGAGTTTCTGCAATCAGGCCCTTTCTGCAAAATACCTTGTTGACAAACAAGATGAGCTTGAAAATAAAGTGTATAAGATACCTGAAGAGATAGACAGAATGATTGCGGGCATAAAGCTTAAATCTCTCAATATAAAAATTGATAGACTGAGTGAGAAGCAGAAGAGATACCTTAGCAGTTGGGAACTGGATATTTAGGCATATTTACACCATAGTCCTTGATTGGTATCTTCCCCTCTTTTCTATATCGGCGAGCCTGATCAAGGTTTCTTTATATGATTTCGCAACAGCCGAATAATTTTTTATAAAGATGCTGTAAATTGCCTTGCTGACCTGCCTCTTCATCAGAAGTATGTCCAAGGCCCTTTCTTCTGAACCGTTGTTGAAGTCGCCCAATCCGAAGTCTATTACAAAAAGCTTCCCATAGCAGAACATGAGGTTTGCAGGAGTGAAGTCGCCATGAATTATGCCATGGTTATGGAGCTTTCCCAGCATTATTCCTGCAGCCTTCGCAATGGTTCCGGACAATTTGGTGTGGTTTAGCGTGTCACCTTTTATGCTTTCCATATATATAGAATATTTACCCACTGCAATTAGTCTTGGTGCATTTACACCGCTTTCTACAGCGCTACAAAGCAGGCTGGCTTCTTTTTTTGTCCTTCTTGACCTTAAAACAGTATCTAATTCTGGTATCCTGTAAGTCTTTGGTTCCCTGAACTTTACGGCCACGTCAACTCCAAATTCTTTGATCAGGTATATGGTGGCCTCTGCGCCTCGCCCTATAATTTGCTTATCGTGCATTAAAAAACCACGGCTCTGTCTACCCTATATCTCTGCTCTATCCTGCAGTCTTTTATTTTTATTTTATATCCGTTTGAAAGCATTCTTTCTGCGACGAACGCTATCATTGCGCCATTGTCTGCATTGAACTGGTTTTCGGAGAAGCCGAACTTGGAGTGGTGGCTTAAGGCTATCTTAGAAAGCATCTCCTTTAGCCTTGTATTCTGCGCGACTCCGCCGCATACGCATATCTCATCGCTGTTTGTGAGAAGGAGCGCCCTTTCTGTGGCTTCACACAGCATTGAGAATGCTGTTTCCTGTATTGAATAGCATATGTCCTGCTTTGTATGCTTGTTTATCTGTTTTATCGAATGCGTAAGCAAACCAGTAAATGAGAAATCCATTCCCTTTACAGTATATGGCATATCTACATATCTTCCGCCTATTGCTGTCTTCTCGACTGTAGAGCCCCAGGAAGGAACCAACTTAAGCGACCTTGCAAAAGAATCGAGCATGTTGCCTACGCCTATGTCAAATGTTTCGCCAAGGATTGTATAATGACGGTATCTTTTTCCTGTTGCCTTAAGTATTTGAGAATTGCCTCCGCTAACATATAGCACTACCGGATCTTCCAGCCTGGACATCAGTCTTGCTATCTCTATATGCCCTAAACCATGATTCACATCTGCCATCGGAATGCCAAGGCGGACTGCAAGAGTCTTTGCAATTATTTGACCGACCTGGAGGCAGTTCCCTATGCCAGGGCCTTTAGTATAACCTATCCCTTCTATGTCCCGTATGCTTAGCCCTGCAGTTTTGAGAGCTTTTCTTATAACGTTGTTGGAGTTGCTTATATGAAATTCCGCAACCTTCTTTGGTATCATACCGGTTGTGCCGACATCGTACATCGACTTCTCATTCGCGATTATTTTTCCGTCTTTTACTATCCCTACGCCAAATGTGTGCGCACTGCTTTCGATTCCTAAAACAAGCATGTAGATACGTTATTTAGTTTGAAGGCAACACTTTTAATATTTAGTTTTGAGATTTTTATCCCATGTCATACTCAAAAATAAATGAAGCATGCAAAAGGAAGAAAATAGCGTTGGATGTAGATGGGACTCTGGCGGATGTCGGTTCTTTGTGGATACAGAGCTATAACAAACTTAAAGGGACATCATATGATGTAAATGATATGCTTGATTGGAATCACGAATCCATAGGATCCAACATATCTGAAATGCATGATCTATACATAAAGATCTGGAAGGATCATTATAATGGCATTAAATTTGAAGGAGATATCTGCAGGATAAAGGAACTTTGCAGGCATTACGAGGTTGATATAGTGACTAGCCGCGAATATGATACAGCATATGAACTCGGTATATGGCTCGAAAAAAATGGGCTTTCATGGTTGCCCGTTGTGATAAACAACCCGAATAAAGATAAATCACTGCTTGATTATGATTTATATATAGATGATTCACCCATACTGGCTGAAAATATAGATAAAAACAAATCAAAATTGCTTTATATTGTGAACAGGCCGTGGAACAGGAATGTTGAAGAAACAGGAAATATAATAAGGGTTGAGGGAGTTAACGAGGCCTTGGACATGCTTATAGAAAAATCCGCTGCCATGGATCTTGAAATTGCAAATGAATAGTGAATTTATGGCTGTTAAAAAGATTAAGGTGGCCTTGGACGTGGATTACACCATAGCAAACATAATCGAACCGATGCTGGAATTGCACAACAAAGTAAATCAAACGAATTTCAATGAAGAAGACATCAATTCGTGGTCCTGGTCTGAATCGTTGGGAATAAGCGAGGAAAATGCGAACAAGCTATATGTAAATGCTTGGATAGATATGTCCAACAAGATAAATTTCATGGCAGACACGAAGCTCCTTTTGGAGCTTGAAAAGTATTATGACATAGAAATAGTGACCAACAGGGGCAATCATCTCGAAAATGAAAAAACTGTTGAGCCTCTGAAAAGATGGCTTAAGAAGCATGGACTTGGTGGATTTAAGCTCATAATAAACGATGTGGATAGGGATAAATCAACACTGGATTACGATATTTACATTGACGATTCGCCGGCTTTAGCGGAAAGCATTTCAAAAATGAAAAACAAGACACTCTTTCTTATAAACGCCACATATAACAGACATGTAAAGGATTCTGAGAATATAATAAGAGTTGCAGATGTCAATGAGTCACTGTCAAGACTGATAAATATTGCGAACTCTAAATCAGCACTTAAGTATGAATGAATCGAGCTTATTCCTTATCCTTTCCTTGTTTTTCCTGTGGTTTTCAAGAAACCCGTTTATTTTTGCTGCAAGATCTTTTTTATGCTCGCCTGCAAGAAGTGTCCCTTTCCTCTCTCCTTCGAATATCTCTTTTAGTTTCTTGTCGTCAGGCTCAAAGAGGTACTTGTTGTATTGGCATACTGCACATTTGTCCGGATCCCCCCCGAGCTTCTTCTGAAGCTCTGCTGTTGATTGCTGCCCGGTTATAGCCTGGTTTACCTTCTTTTGAACAACGTCGGGGCTGTCATCAAGATATATGGTATTTTGAGGATCGCTTGATGACATCTTTGGCCCTCCTTTCAATGAAGGCAGGAATGTTGAATGCATAATGGCAGGCTTGTAATATCCTAGTTTATCTATCGCGTTTCTTGCCACCCTGAAATGCACGTCCTGATCTATCCCCAAAGGGATCAGGCAGGGCACATTCTCGCCTTCCTCGATTGATTTTAGGAAAGCAGGAACGGCCTGCATGCTTGTATAGAATATCATGCCAATATTTGAGTCGCTAGAGAATCCGAATGCGTCCTTGATTATTGAAAATGTTATGTGCTTCGATACCCTTACTGCCTGTTTATACAGAATTGTAGCGTATTCAGTATTCAAAAATATCTTTGTCTTGCCCGGAGTGAAGCCCAATGCTGCTATGTTCAACGCATCTTCATATGCAAGGCTGTGAGTACGTTCAAGAGTGAGATCTGGATCCTTCTTAACGAGAAACTTTTCCTCGTCTGGTATCTGTATGTACACTTCTGCGCCGAACTTTTCCTGCAGCCACTGGGACATTATGAATGGTATCAGATGCGCTATAGTCATTCCTCCAGAAGGAGCTATCCCAGTATACACATAGAACTTCTTACCTTTCTCATACTGGTCAAGAAGCCATTCCATGTCCCTGTGCGCAAAGTATATGCCCCTCCTTATCATGAAATGCAGGTCTCCTGCATCCTCTTGTATCCTTGCCTTGAGCTTTTCGTCTATGTAGCTTATTCCAAACCTTTTTACAGTATCACTGTAGTCTACCTTGCCTTCAACTGAATACGCGTTTATCTCGTAGCCTTCTCCCATGTTTACCAGACATATAAAATTTACATGTGTCCTTATAAATATAGCAACTATTGCAATTGATTTGGAGGATTGGCAGAATAGTTTATAAATAGATGTTAGCTGTCCATGACTGATTTATTCTGCAGTTTTACAGTACTAAAAGCGTCTGTGAAACAGCCACCATATAATTATGTTCCTTAAGATGCCTATTTGGTCTCCGGGACGCTTGATTGGATATATAGGATATATGATGGGCCAGTGGAAAGGCAGCGGAACGGGAAATACAGTAGTCGTGGATACATAAGTGGTAGGCAAATTGGTTTGGAATGATACATTAAAGTATGAATGTTTTGATCCGGAATCGGTTACAATTATATTCGCATGATACTCTTCGTTTGTTCTTGGGAGGATTATGTTTATGGTATTTGAAGTAGTATCGACATTTGCATATGAGACATTGTATATTATTTTGTTTCCTTGTGAGCCGTTGAACACATTATAATCGTATGTATACGGAGGTATTCCTCCTGACACGTCTGTGGTAAGTTCAAGGCTGAAATTCGAGAGGGACTGTTGATTTACTGAAGCAGTATTTATCTTGAGTTCAGGATATACTGAAAGTATGGCGTATGTTGAATAAGCGTGAACACCTGATGAGTCTGTTGCTTCAACTGAATATAAGTTTGTAACACCGGAACTCCCCACATTGCTCCCCGGTATCGTAATGGTATTCGAATCGCTTCCAGGAATCTTTATGATGGGATCTGAAGGATTTGCGTAATTGGCTGTAACATTATACCATTGATATTCATACGGTCCTACTCCGCCTAAAGCGGATGCAGTAAGTGTCTGGATCTGAGAACTATATATTGAGGAATGAATTGGATATATGTTTACTTTTAGAGGTAGCGTCATATTTTTTGGAGTTGAATTTGGAGGGAATGAGAAATTAAGGAATATGAACCTTGGCCTATATACTGACGCGTTGTTGCCTCCTCCGTTTACGCTGTATGAAAGCACTATCGAATTCCCGCTGCTCAGTTCGGGATGCACCAAGGGTTCGTACGTGAATATGCCGTAGCTATTAGGATATTCGTTCTGTTCTGGAGTGGAGTATATCACTTTGCCGTCAATGAACGGACCGGAAGGACTGCATGATGAATACATGTATATCTTGTTGCTCAGGTACGGGAACAGACCGAAGAGCAGGTATCTGTTGCGGAATTTGATTACAGATGCGCTGCTTCCAAGGAAAGGGCCTATAACAGCCAAGTTACTTGGATTTGTCGACCAAGAACTTCCATTGAAGTATTGCATAGGGCTAAGTAGGTTTGTACCGCTGACCCTTTCAACGAACACGTATGCATGCTGCACTCCGTAGATATATGTGTAATTGCGGTCCTTGAGAGCCCAGCTCATCGATGTGTTTGCAACAAGATTTGCAGGTGTTATATTCTTCACTGTCAGGTTTTGGGAAAAGAACGATGCAATTGCTTGTCCTGAAGTTGATCCATTAGTGAATTCCTGAGGAGCTATTACCTGAAGTATGTTTCCATCAAGGTTCGGGGCACCCATCCAGAAGTACGAATTAGGCTGCGAAGGGCTTATCATTCCCTGCCCCCCGTTGCTTCTGTTGTAAAGTGTGGCCACAAGCTTCCCGCTCTGTTCCAGCACGAATGAGTTGTGTATGAACTGCCATGGAGTGCGCGTGCCGTTTATTACTCTCCCAGTTCCAGTGTCGCCGAATATCCAGACATCTGTGCCGTTAGGCAGAAGCACCGAATACGCGCCGTCGCCTCCGGACCAATTGCCCCCTACATTGGAATCTCCGTATTGGTCAAAAAGATTTCCAAGCGCAACGTCCTGAGTGACCGTAAGGTTTGCATTTCCAAGGGTGCAGTTTGAGGAGTAATTTGCTGTCTGGGGATGCAGTGCGAAATTTGCGATTTCAAACGCACCTGAAGCAGGAAGTTTCACGTTTAAGTTGCCGTAAAAGCATGGTGCAGTTCCTTTAGAACCATATAAGCCGCTGAGAACAGGCACATTATATTCTCCAGAGCTTTCGGCGCACAGAAACTGCAGACTCGCATTTTCGCTGTAGTTGACTTGCACAAATCCGCCATTGCTTCCGCCTGCGCACACGATTTTGCCATTGACATCTGCACATAATGCGTCTCCGTTCGAAGCGCATGCGGACTGCGGATTGCACTGCAATGTCAATGTATGCGGCTTTGACAGTATCACGTTTGTTGCATTGGCTGAAATGAAAAGCTTTGCAAAACTGCCGGAAGAATCTGTAACATTAAGCACATACTGCACATACTGGTTTTGCTCATTTGAAATGTTAATTGTGCACGTATTCATACTGCATGATGAGATTCCAGGCCCAGACCAATTATAACCATAAATGTTTTTGGAAGGAATGGCTGTTGTGTTGTACAGGTATTCATTAAGGAAATTTGACATTAGCTGCATTAACTGCGGGGTTGACGGATTTTCTGGCAGAGTACCAACATGCAGCATTTCATGTTCCGCGTTTGAGACCATTATGAGCTCTGAATCCGTGTTGTTGAACTCCTGAAGCTTGTTATACAACATAATAGATGCCTCAGGATAAGCTATCGTATCATTAAAGCCTTGTATTATCATTATTGGAGGTTCGTTGCGCCTTACATAATTTATTGGGCTTGCATTATATTCTAGAGAAGTATTATTTCCAAATATGTTTTTAACTACAGAACCCCATATAAATCCAGCTATATACGTGGAATTAATTACAGACGGACCAAACATGTCTATTATTGCATCTGGCCTGCTTGAATAGTTTAGAAACTGACCGGTTTCCCATCCAGTTGAGCTGTTTGTCATACCTAAAAGGAGAGATATTAATCCTCCTCCGCTATCGCCCCATGCAATTATCTTGTTGGGGTCAAGATGGTATTTGACTGCGTTCGCCCTGAGGAAGCGTATTGCGCATTCCGATTCTTCAATCTGCAGCGGCCACCCTTTGCCTTGTGAGACATTCGCATCGGTGTAATTCACTGCTGCAACTGCATATCCCTTTGATATCAGATACGCAAATGTTGAATTGACAAATGAAGAAGTAAGTGGAGACTTTGTACCGGCTCTATTTAGTAGAATTTCTGCCTTGCTGTTTGATGTTACTGCAGAATGGAAATAGACGGCTACAGGGAGAGGAGCTGCAGTGGCATTATTAGGATAATATATTGTCATGTTTTCCGAGAACCCATTTATTGTGCAATAGGTCACATTATAAACATTGTGGAGAAGGCTGAATCCAGGATACCCTCCAGATACATTTGCAGCTATTTTTATCTCGTTTCCAAACCCTGTTTTTGATATATTAAATGCGGTTTGTATAGAGATTGGAGGGAACACCACAACAGTATGTGTTGAGCTTGCAGAATGGCCCACAGAATCAATTACAGTCACATTGTATGTTTCATACGTCTGATTTTGCACGAAAGGCGCAGCAATTTCGCATGTTGAGCTGTGGCATGAATACGTGCCTGGCCCTACCCACATGTACGACAATGGCTTTGTTCCACCGACTACATTGGCTGACAGAACAATTGTTTGACCAGAGTCAACAATGCTCCTGCTTACCTGCAATTTGACGCCAATGGTTGAATTTAGATTAAAGTACCTGTTGAGGAAGTTTATCGCAAGCTGTGCTCTTTGAGCAGAAGTCGGATTTTGCGGTCCTAATGATACCGGGGCAAATTCGTGCTGAGCATTTGAGACGAGTATCAGCTCTGCATTTGAATTATTGTAAAGTTCAAGCTGATTGTAAAATAGGGTTGCCTGCTGTGGGGATAAAAGAGTGTCATTTAAGCCCTGCATCAGCAGTATCGGAGGCTCATTGCCTCTTACATATATTATGGCGCTCGCATTGTATCCTAATGCAATGTTATTTCCAAACGCCAGGCTGGATGAAGCGTTATAAATCGGCAGAGCTATATATGATTTATTTATAATCTGCGGGCCAAAAAGATCTATGACTGCGTTTGCCCTGCTGGAATAATTTAGATATTGCCCTACATCCCAGCCTGCAGATTTGTTTGCAACAGCAAGCAGGGCAGCAAGACCGCCTCCTGCGCTGTCTCCTGTAGCGACTATCTTATTTGGATCTATATTGTATTTTGCGGCGTTTGCCCTGAGGAAGCGTATTGCGCATTTTGCATCTTCTATCTGCACAGGCCAAAACGTGCTTGCAGTTCCATTCCCATCAATATAATTTATTGAGACCAGAGTATAGTTATTCTCTAGGAGTTGTGATGACATTAGAGCGATATTATTTAATACTGCCCTCTTTGTGCCAAAAACAAAGCCGCCGCCGTGCATGTACATCACAACAGGGAATGGCCCTTTCCTAGTTGTGTTGGGATAATAAATGTCAAGGTTTTCGGTATAATTGTTTATAGTGCAGTATGAAATATTGTCAATCTGCTTTCCGATG
>JAJZOS010000102.1 GCA_021851985.1 Microcaldota archaeon
GAACAGCCATATACTCTTGGAAGGGGTGCCTGGAGTCGCCAAAACTACGATGTCAAAGGCGCTTGCAGATACGATTCAAGCGGAGTTTAAGAGGATACAATGCATGCCTGACCTGAATACGGAGGACATAATCGGACAGGCGTATCTTGACGAGAACAACGAGCCGAAGCTGAAGAAAGGGCCCATATTCACTAATATACTTCTCATGGATGAGCTTAACAGGGCACCGCCAAGGACAATGAGCGGTTTCCTAGAGGCTCTGGAGGAAAGGCAGGTCACCGTAGGCGGGGTATCTATGGCGCTGCCAAAGCCTTTCATGGCAATAGCCACGCAGAATCCGCTGAAGATTGAAGGAACAGAGCCCCTTCCAAAGGTGCTTGCGGACAGATTCATAATGCGCGTGGAGGTAACATATCCGTCAATGCAGGAGGAGGAGACGATGCTTGAGCTTAAGGAGAAAGAGGAAATTGTTGCTACAAACAAGATTCTCTCAACCACAGATATACTGGACCTGCAGAAGCAGGCAAAGCTTGTATCATTGCCAAAGGAAAGCGAGGAGTACATTGCGCAGCTCGTAGATGCTTCAAGGAAGGAGATGCATGTGGTCATGGGCGCCAGCCCAAGGGCCGACGTCGCATTCATGCAGTGCGGCAAGGCAAAGGCGCTTATAGAAGGAAGAAAGGAGGTAACAAAAGAGGACATCAAGTTTCTTGCGCGTGCAGTCCTGAGCCACAGGATCGTGGTAAGGTCTACTGGAGGTATAGGAGTCAACGGAATAATAGACGGAATACTGTCGTCAATACAGTGAAACCTCATTTCTTCATTATTCCAATCAGCAGCTCATGGCTCTTGAGCGCATCGCTGCTGTTCACAACCAACAGCGTTTCGGTGTAGCAGGATATGAATTCTATTATATTTATGTTCTGCTCTGCAAGCAGCGAAGCTATGAATGCCACAAATCCAGGGAGAGATTCAAGCCTCTCCTCAGAATGTATAATGACTGCCGAAGCGTTTTCCTGCACCTTTATAATCCCCTTCATCTTCTTCAGCCTCTTAAGATCCAGGTCATCCTGCACAAGATATATGTAATAGTCATTCAATTTTATTTTCCCGCTTTTGTTAGGTTCAGCATCTGTAGTGGATATTACTATGGAAATACCGCTCTGTATGTTTATCTTGCTGTATTCAAGTATCGACAGTGCGCTCTTCTCTATGCTCACCTCGTTTTTAGACAGCTCCTCTGCATATCTTCTTATTGCGGCCTTTATTGCATGATAATTTTTTATCCCAAGCTCCTGCTGCACTATTCTGGCAAGCGCACTGTAATTCACTATGCCATTCTCAAGCGCTTCAACAGTATAAGGCTTGTTTTTAAGATAAAGCCTTACCAAATCAGATATCATTTGTACCACATAATACATTATCCATAAAAATTGTTCAAATTAGACAATATTTTATATAAAAGTAAAGCTATAAAATACTATAAATAAGAAAGTGGAAACCATGAAAGAATTTACAATAAGGAAGGCCACAGCTGCAGATGCAGAAAAATTATCCAAGTTCTTGGGTCACGATGATGCTGAAAAGGCCAGCATTCTTAAGGATTTGATAAGGCATGACATGTCGTTCGTGGCAGTTGACGGAACCGGCTCCATAGTCGGATATATCAGTGCGTTTGTTGGCGTAGGCAATGCCTCACCGCATGGGACTAAAAGCAAAGAGCCAAACGACATGCTGCTTGATTTAGTGTATGCCTTAAGGAATGGTCAGCACGTACAAGGATACGCATCTGGCTGTGATAAGTAATATTTGCATCATTTGATACATATGAGTGCAATTTTGTGCCAAATATGCCTCAATATTTAAATATGGTTTTTAGCATAAGATAAGCAGATGGCAATGCATACATATGCAAATAAAAGTGCTCAAAATCTTGCTCGTTTGAATACGCATATAGCTCCTGCTACCGAGAAAGACGTATCCAAGATAATCGATATCATAAACAAGGAGGCAAAGCTTTCCGGTGCAGTGCTTCCTGTCAATGAAACGGAGGTAACTTCATGGATAAAGAATGGTTTGTCATTTGTTGTAAAGACGACTGCCGGCGAAATAATAGGGCACCATTCAGCGTACATATGGCCAGAATCAAAATGGATAGAGCTTCGTGCAGCCATTGTTGCTCCAGAGTACCGGGGAAACGGAATAAACAAAGAGCTCAAGAAATCAGTAATGGACGCAATACTAAAAAAATATCCCAATGCCACTATAGTTTCTGTGAAGAACAAGGCGAGCAATGGCCGCACCCTTCTCGAAGAACTCGGATTCAAGAAGATTCCGCAGTCCGAAGCTCCAAAGGAGCTGTTTGAGATAGGGCCTAAAAATGAGGAATATGACATCTATGTGCTTAATCCAAGAATCAATTCTGAATTAAGCGTCCTTGCACGTGCCTGAGAATGGGCGTCTAAATGGAAGAGAATATTGCAGATCTATTTTGCAGTTTAGTTGAAATACCTTCTCCAAGCGGAAGTGAGCTTGAAGTTGCAGAATACATATCAAGGTACCTTAAAAAGAATGGCATTGATTCATATTTAGATAACTCCGGAGCGCATATCCGCAGCAATTCAGGAAATCTTGTAGCAGAAGTCGGTGGCAGCGGACCAACTATAATGTTCGTAGCGCATATGGATACTGTGGAAACCGGAAGCGTTAAAATAAGGCCTAAAATAAAAAATGGGACAGCGACAAGCCATGGAAATACTATTTTGGGCGCAGACAACAAGGCAGCAGTTGCCGCACTTGTAAGTGCCATTATCGATCTGAAGAAAGACAATAGTCACTCTAATATAATTGCTGTGTTCTCGGCCAGGGAAGAGAGCGGAATCATGGGTGTAAAATATCTGAAACTTAATAAAAAGGTAGACTACGCTTTCATAATAGACGGAGGTTCTCCTGCAGGCACATTTATAACACGTGCATTGGGCCAGACACCTTTTAAGATAATAATAAAAGGGCGAGAGGCTCATTCGGCAGTGAACCCAGAATACGGTCGCAATGCCATTAAGGCGGCCGGGCTTATAGTGGCGAGCCAGAAATTAGGCAGATTCCAGGACGGAAGCACAGTAAACATAAACAAAATAGACGGAGGGGGGAGCACAAATATAATCCCCGGACAAGTAACCATTTTAGGGGAAGTAAGGGCGTTTAGCCCAGAAGCCATGAAAAAGCGATTCAGTGAACTAGAAGCACACTCACGCAAAGCATGCAAAATTACCGGATGCAAATTCAACATCATACAGGAAAAAAAGGAAGGCGCTCCGCCATTTCATATAGGGAACAACAAAATCGCGGAAATTGCAAAAAAAGCAACAGAAACCGCAGGATTTAGATTCGAATTGAAAAGCGAAAACG
>JAJZOS010000103.1 GCA_021851985.1 Microcaldota archaeon
CGCATAACTTGGCAGTGCAGCAGGCTCCAGATGTTTATTCTTGATGAGCGCAAAGCGATGATGAGGATCTGGAATAATGATTAATGAAGTAACCTGCGAATCCGGGTTCAAATCCCGGTGACCCCAAACAAAGGCGATGAGATGAAAAACTATTATTTGCCTGGAGAAGAAAGGTTCGGCCCCATACTGTCAAGGCTGTATTCTTTTTCTGTTAAAATCCCGATAACAAAAGACTTCTACGCATTCGTTATAGAAGACATAAAGAGGTACAATGCAACCAGCATATTGGATATAGGCACAGGCCCAGGCGAAATACCTATACGGCTTTCAAAAAACAATAAGCTGAAAGTATATGCCATAGATCCGTCCCCGAGCATGATAAAGATCGCATCAAAGAAAGCGTCAGCGAAAAAATCCAACGCGTCGTTCAAAATAGGTTCAAGCAGAGATATCCCGTTTAGGCGCAATTTCGATATAATAATGAGTTCCATATCCTTCCACCACTGGAAGAAAAAGAAAGGCGCACTGCTTTATATGTCAAAATTTCTTACGAATGGCGGTGTTATAAACATATATGAATACGAATTAGGGCGCATGCCTGGCCCGCTCAAGTTTATTGGTGGTTCACACGGCATAGAAGTAAGCGATATATACGGCCTGATAAAAGACACAAACCTAAAGGTGAAAAGCCTTAAGAGAAACAAAAGCTGGGTAAGGGTGTCTATATCAAAATGACTATCTATCCGACATCTTCTTGTATTCTAAATCCAGCATACCTGTATAAAAATCCAAAGGCCTGAACAGCCTGTTGTTCTTCCAGTACTCTAACACGTGGGCGCACCATCCTGGAGTTCGTGCAACTGCAAAAAGCGGTGTAAACAATTCTAACGGTATCCCTATAGATAGATAAACCGGGCCAGAAAAAAAGTCCACATTGGGCCATATGCCGTGTGTTTTGCCCAATCTGTCTATCATGAGCGTTTCGGCCCTAAGCGCTATTGCCGTAAGATTTTTCAAATCATCCGAATAACCCTCAGATTCTATAAGGTATTTCTTTATTATTTTTGCCCTAGGGTCATAAGTCTTATACACCCTATGGCCAAATCCCATTATTCGTTTTTTGCCCCCTAATGCGTCGTCAATATATTTTTCCGTATTGTCCGGCAGCCCAATCTCGCGCATCATCTTAAGGGCATTCTCATCCGCCCCCCCATGCAGCGGTCCCTTTAGGGTAGCTATTCCAGAGGTAATTGCCGCATATATGTCGGCTAAGGTCGATCCTGTGACCATTGCGGAAAATGTAGATGCATTTGTCGCATGCTCTGCATGCAGTATGAGCATCAAATCAATTACTCTGCTGTCACGTTCATTGGGCTTGCTGCCATTTAGCATGTAAAGTAAATTCGATGCATGATTCAAGTCGTCATTTGGCTTTACATAAGTTTTTCCAGCAATCATCCTTCCTATGGTTGCGGTTATGCTTGCAACTTTAGATATAAGCATTATGCTCTTCCTTGCGTTTTGGTCGTCAGAGTTTTCATATGCATCCTTATCGTCTGCAGGCAGTGCAGATACTGCAGTCCTCAAGATATCCATAGGGTCAGCCTTTCCAACCATTCTGGATATTATATCAATGGTGGTCTGGCTCAGTTCCCTGTACTGCTTTAGCCTCTTTGAAAATGCCTCCATCTGGGCTGCATTAGGGAGCGTTCCATAAATGAGCAGATAAGATACCTCTTCAAAGTTGGAATTTTCTGCAAGGGTCTCGATGGAATATCCTCGGTACCAAAGCCTTCCATTTATTCCATCTACCTTGCATATGTCCGAGTTGGTGATATAAACGCCTTCCAAGCCAGAAGATATTTTTGGTGTATCAACCTCCATCCAATCACAATAAAAATTACCAACCAAGGTATAAATAATGCGCATCCGAAGGTTGTATGCATGTATTAAAACGTTTTTATAACGTTTTTAAGTTTTATATGCCGATTATCAATGCGGTGGTAGAATGCAATCAGAACATAGCGCACAAGGATCAAATCAGGCTTCATCAAATTCGCGGCATCTGTCAAGCTTTAAACTCGCTTCAGGCAAAGAAATATTCTTCTATTCATTGAAAAGTTTGGAATCCGAGGGCGCAGGCAAGCTTTCGCAGCTTCCGTTCTCAATAAGGGTAGTAATAGAGTCTCTGCTTAGGAACCTCGATGGTACGGCTATAAAAGAAGAGGATATAATATCTCTTGCAAATTGGAATGCAAAGAACCCTGCAGACAAGGAAATACCATTCAAGGTATCAAGGGTCCTAATGCAGGATTTTACCGGAGTACCTGCGGTTGTAGACCTAGCTTCAATGCGCGACTTTATGGCGGATAAGAACATTGATGTAGAAAAAATCCAGCCAATAATGCCAGTAGACCTGGTAATAGACCATTCTGTCCAGGTAGATTACTTCAATGTGGTAAGTGCCATTTCTTTAAACCAGGAAAAGGAAATAGAGCGCAATAAAGAGAGATACGTTCTGCTGAAATGGGCAAGCAACGGCTTCAAAAATTTCAGGGCAATACCTCCATCTGCAGGCATATGCCACCAGGTGAACCTCGAATACATAGCGACATGCGTGAGTCTCAAGGACATTGATGGAAGGCCTATCGCATATCCCGATACATTGGTTGGCACCGATTCACATACAACTATGGTTAACGGCTTAGGGGTATTGGGCTTCGGCGTCGGAGGCATAGAAGCAGAAGCAGCGCTTCTGAATCAGCCTGTATCTTTCATTACGCCAAAAGTATTGGGCGTGCGCCTTAAGGGACATATGAATGAAGGCGTAACCGCTACTGATTTTGCCCTTACATTAACCAGGATGCTCAGGGAGAAAAAGGTGGTAAATATGTTCGTTGAATTTTTCGGCGAAGGAATCAAGCACCTTTCTTTGCCCGACAGGGCCACCCTATCTAACATGTGCCCAGAATATGGTGCAACGATAGCCATATTCCCCCCAGATGAAGAGACTCTCAATTACTTGAAAAGTACGGGGAGAAGCGCAGAGCAGATAGAATTAGTGCGCAGGTACTATGAAAACCAAGGGATGTTTGAAATAGATTACGCCAAAGTAATATATACGGATGTGCTCGAAGTGGATTTAGGGAGCATAGTGCCAAGCATATCTGGGCCTAGCCAGCCAAAAGAGCAGCTCCCTCTTGATGCCGTAAGGAATAACTTCATAAACATGTTCCTTTCAAAGGATTCCAGCGTCCAGCCTGACCATAAGATAAACGGCAAGGACTATACTAGATGGTCCAGCGAAAGCCAAGGCCCGGGCAATGGCGCAATAAAGGACGCACCCATGCACGAATCGCAAAAGAGCACCATCATCAAATACAGAAAGAACTACGTGA
>JAJZOS010000104.1 GCA_021851985.1 Microcaldota archaeon
TAGGCTTACTTAAAATGTTAGTGAAAGAACAAATATATAGTTATCCGTGGTTATTCCATTAGGCTAACCAGCATTTAAATACTTAAAAGGCTAAACCCTATAAGAGTTATTTGTCAAATGCGCAAAGGATACGATTGTATGCAATTTTCTGGAAATAGTAAGGGCAAAAATCCTAGGAATGCAAGGACGCTTGGCATAATAAGAAAAAGGCACAGGTTGCCCATATCAGCATACATAATCAATGATAGGATATTGCGGCTTGGATCTAGGCCAGGTTTCCTCGATGCGCTGCTTGCCGCTTTCGCATTCGTTGCTTTGGCTTTGGCATTCCCATTTTATCCAGTACTGCTATTGATACCTTTAGTAATAGCGATTTTCTTCGCCGGCATAAAGCATCCGTTTCTTGGATTGCTCGTATTTATGCTCTTTGCATTTCCCATATTTGTGTACCAGATGCCGCCCATAGCACTAATATTCCTGTTTATACTGAGCTTTTCGCTGATATATGGCTATATGCATTACAGGATGATAATATTTGCTTATATAATGCTCGCGTTGGGATTCACGCCGCTCGGATATATATTTGAAGTGCCTTTCATGATATTGACACCCCTAATGATAGGGTTTAAACGCGCTGCACTGGTATATATAGTCGTCATATTAGGCATAGCGGCATTTTCTGGCACCATAGGGTTGCAGAATTATGGATATATAGTTTATTCAGCTTCTGCAGCGCATGCGCCGATTGCAAATAACAGTGTTATCCATTACATCGAACCGAATAGACCGATTTTAATGATAAGCACTTTCAGCAAAGGAGTTTCAGACGCGTATTCCAGGTTTGTAAACGGAACAGTGCTAAACAGCATACCTGAAGTGCTAGGAATGCTTTTCCAAAGCATGATAGAGCAGCCGTTGTACCTGATACAGATCATTGTAGCAATCGTAACCGGGTTCCTGATAGAATTTTTTGCAGTCAGCAACAGATCAAGGTATCGGGGCACCATGGCAGGAATGTTTGGCATAGCTTTTCCGATATCATATATTGCATTATCGTACATATCCAAAGCGGAATTCGCCAATTACATGCTGCCATTAATGAGCTTCGCCATAGCAATAGCAAGCATATCGCTCCTGGAGCTGTACAACTTTAAGGTGGTAAAGGCATTAGATGTGCGCAAACAGGATATAAGAATGAAATTTGGAGAGGCCTTTGAGGATCTTGAGAGCGGCAATACTGATGAAACCTTCGACGACATAGGCAACTATGAAAACGTCAAGAAGGAACTTAGGGATTCCATCATATCCCCGATAGAACGACGGGGAGTCTCTAGGGCTTACAATTTAAAGATGATAAAAGGCATACTGTTTTTCGGGCCTCCCGGGACAGGCAAGACGATGATGATGAGGGCGCTGGCTAACGAGATACATGCGGGATTCTTTTATGTCAAAGCTTCTGCCCTCATGTCTGCATACTCCGGGGAATCCGAGAAGCTTGTAACTAACATATTCACAGTGGCCAAAAAACATACGCCATGCGTGCTATTTATGGATGAGATAGACTACATCGCTTATAATAGGGAGGCACAGACAGATGACGTGCACAAACATGCCCTTACGCAGCTGCTTAGCGAAATGGACGGTTTCGAAAAGCTTGATGATGTAGTCATCGTGGGTGCTACAAACGTGCCCAATGTGCTCGATCAGGCGATACTAAGGCCGGGAAGGTTCGACAAGATAGTTTATATGCAACTCCCAGACGCAAACGCAAGGAAGATAATTTTTAGCATATACCTCAAGACCATGCCTTTGTCGGATGATATCGACCTTGACGAGATATCTAAGCATACTGAGAGGTATTCTGGCGCAGACATACGCGCAGTATGTGATAGCATAGCGCAGATGGTTGCACAAGAGGCAGTTGCACAGCATAAAATATTGGAGATATCGCAGAAGGATATATTGAAGATCGTTGATAAGACCAAGCCGTCCACATCGCTCTCTCAATTGGACCAGTACAATATGTTCAAGGTAGAATATGAAAGGCTAAGGAAGGGAACATCGGATACCCGGGATGATAATTCGGAAAAACTTGACTTCAGCAACGTAATAGGGCTGGACGACGCAAAGAAGGCGATAGTAGAAGCGATACAGATACCCCTTATGCATCCAGACCTGCTGCAGAAGTACGATATAAAGACTATAAACGGGTTGCTGCTTTTTGGGCCTCCCGGAACAGGCAAGACGATGCTCATGAATGCTGTTACACAGGAGCTTAATGGGGTTACTATGCTACAGCTTGACGGCACTTCTATACAGGAATATGGCGCAAACAAGGCGAACAATACGATTAAGGAGCTCTTTTACACTGCATTGGAGAACAAGCCATCCATAATATTCATAGATGAAATAGACGGTATAATAAGGAAAAGGGAAGGGGCGAGCGAGGCGAGCGTGCAGATCACTACAGAGCTTCTAGCCCAGATGGACGGGATAAAAAAGACTTCGGGAGTAGTCATAGTTGCAGCTACGAACAGGCCGGAGATGCTGGATCCGGCAATATTGAGGCCGGGAAGGTTCGACAAGATAATATTTGTTAAGCCACCGAACGCATCGCAGAGGGCAGCGCTATTCAAGGAATACCTTAGCAGTGTGCCTGGCGTTGACGACTTGAATTACGACGCATTGGGCAAGGTCACTTCAGGGTATACTGGCGCAGACATATCAAACATATGCAGGGAGGCGAAGATGCAGGCAATTGAGGAGAATATGCAGACAGGCAAGGAAGCAGGCATAAGCATGGATATGCTCAATAAGCTCATAACTAGGATAAAGCCTTCTGCGCCTGACGCCATAATGGGAGGATATCTTGCATTCATGACGAAATATGGGCAGAGATGACGTGCGCGGCATCGCCCATTGCTTGAATCATGTTCCGAAGATATTCCGATGCATGTACTTGAAGAATCGCTTGCTTGCATTTTCAGATTGCTTCGCATATGAAAAGCACATAAAGCGTGCCGTAAAATCAGCTTTTCAAAATAGGAATAAATATATATTTAATATAAGCAATGTTGTAGTATTCATATTTTGTTTAATGGTGTTGGGATGGAAAATGAGCTTGATTTAGATAATGCATTGAAGAAGATAAATGAGAAGGGGACCAAGCTGGTCTGGCTCGGCATAGAGCCCACAGCTTATATAAGCAAATTGCTCGATATAGACTCTAAAGACATCAGAAAGATAACGCCAGAAGAAATAATATATTCAGGCAAGGATGACCTTAAAAAGCTTGAAGAACATGTTTTTGTGTGTTACCACGGCAGCACATCCGGATTTCTTGTAGATTACCTCAAAAAGACGCACCAGATAAACGGATAT
>JAJZOS010000105.1 GCA_021851985.1 Microcaldota archaeon
AAGATATAAAAAATACTGAAGAGTTATTAAAAGATGCAAAAAACATATTCCCTGAATCTTATCTGGCGAATGATGGCATGCAGATTGATGTATAGGGGCTCGTAGTCGATTGGTAAGACGTCACGTTGACAACGTGAAGATACGGAGTTCGATTCTCCGCGGGCCCATTTTCAGTCTGCGGCGGTAATGCTTACTTTTTTGCCCTTCCCAAAAGGCGGACATAGCTGTCATACCTGCCGTACGGTATTTTGCCCTCTTCCACTGCCACTTTGACTGCGCATTCCGGCTCATGCGAATGGCTGCAGTCGCTGAATTTGCAATTGACGGCAAATTTCTCGAATTCTGGAAAATAGAGACGCAGCACGTTAGCATCAATTTCCGACAGCCCGAGCGTCCTTATTCCTGGAGTGTCGATGAGGAACGTAGATTTGCCTATCTGGTGCAGCGAGGTTGTCGTCGTTGTATGCCTGCCTTTCCCGCTCCTTTCGCTTACTTCGTTTACGGGAAGGATCTCTTCCCTTAGCAGCGCGTTTATGAGTGATGATTTTCCCACTCCGCTATTTCCCACAAGGACGCACGTTTTTCCTTCTACGCGCTCCATCAAGACTTCCATACCCGCATGCGTCTTGTTCGAAACACCTACTATGGATACACCTGAATCTTTGTACATGGACAAATCAGGGATTGGTGCCAGATCTATCTTAGTCAGGCATAGCAGCGGCTTTATACCTCCATACTGGCATAATATAAGGTATCTATCCACCAGGCCAGTCTGGAATTGAGGCTGTATAGTTGATGCAACAATTATTGCCATGTCTATATTTGCCGCTATGATATGCTCCTTCACATTATAGGTAGAATTTCTTGATTCATCGGCATGCAGCCTCGCAATTTTTGAACGGCGTTCGATTATTCCAACTATCTCCAAGCCGGTCTGTAAAACATCGTATACAACATCGTCTCCGATGGCAAGCTGGCTCAATATCTTTTTTTGATCCTTTGATTCTGCGCGCCCGTCCAGTAAATTTTCTTTTGACAGGATAGAATAGTTTGGGTAGTTCATGCTTGCCAGTACTCCTATATATCCACGTGTAGGCACTTCATCTGTATTATAAACCATCAAATTCAATGCATCTGCAGGTTTGTCTACAGTGTTCATTTTGCCATATCTGGAATTGCCCGCCCTTTTTTCTTTAGCTGAGCCCTTATTTTTCCTGCTTTCGGAATGGCCTCTTCCAATATTCGCCCCATAACTATCGTCATTCATCATGATCAAGCATTTACTAG
Organism: Microcaldota archaeon; assembly: GCA_021851985.1. The sequence continues at coordinate 1,288 of JAJZOS010000105.1, forward strand.
TTCTGTAATAAATACTTATAAATGCATTAACAAAAAAGATACATTGTGAAATTATAGTTTAGGGTGCATGCATGTTCGAAAAAATGAGAAACGGATTCAGGCTTGGAAGCGCTACAAGGAAACTTATATTCAAGGACAAAAAGCTGCTTTTATACCCAGTTATAGGTGCGATAGTCTCGCTTGCGGTAATGGCTGTGCTCTTTGTATTGCTTCTCTTTGGAGGAAGCATAACTGCGTTCGCAAGCAGCAGCTCTGGCCTTAGCGGCGCTTATTCCGAGGCGTTCGGCATAATGGCGCTCTTCGCGCTCTACGTATTAACTACTTTCACTTCTACGTATGTTACCATGGCAATGTTTATGGCGTATAAGAGCCATAGGGCGGGTAAGCAGGTCACTATAGCTCAATCATTCATTGAGACAAAGCAATATCTTAAGCAGATATTTGAATGGGCAATCTTTTACGGCATTGTTCTGATGATAATAAGAGCCATAGAACAGAGGGTCGGGGGGCTTGGAGGCATGATAGTGGGGGGCATAGGCTCTATGGCCATAGCAGCATCGGCTCTGTTTGTGGTGCCAGTTATAATGGATAATAAGACAGGGCCCATTGCATCGATAAAGCTCAGCGCTAAGATGCTGATAGACCATTTCGGCTCTACATTCGGAGGCATGGTATATTCTGAACTCTACAGCCTTGGTATAATACTTTTAGGCGTAGCCGTACTTATAATGGGCGTTGCCGCAATATCGTTCTTGGGAGCCATAGCCATAATGGGCATAGCGTTGGGCATTGCGATAATCATATTTGGAGGCATAATAAACTACACGACACTCAACCTTTTCAGGTTAATACTGTATGAATACGTCAATGGAAAAGGCCTTCCAGAAGGATTTGATGAAGAGATGATAAAGAACAGCGTAACGCAGAAAAGAAACCGAAAAGCGGGCATGTTCGCCTGAAAGAAAAGAATGTTTTAGTAGATTATATTTAGGTGATATGATGACAGACAAAATAAGATGCGCGCACATACTGGTTGAAAAGGAATCCAAAGCAAAGGAGATATTGGACAGGATAAACAAAGGCGAAAGTTTTTCTAAGCTGGCTGAGGAAAACTCGCTCGATGGGTCAAGAAAAAAAGGCGGAGACCTTGGTTATTTCGGGCGCGGCGTAATGGTAAAGGAATTTGAGGATGCTGCTTTCAAACTTAACAAGGGCGAGGTTTCAGGAGTTGTAAAAACACAGTTCGGATACCATATAATAAAAAGGCTTGAGTGATCGCATTGACTTGAAAAGGTGATTTTCCTGCCTCTGGTCAAGCATCCTGTAAAAAAGCAAAAATAGCCACAGTAAGTAGCTCGAAAAAACAAAAAAGGGCGAATGCGCTAGTACCTCAGTGCCTATAAGAGCCATGACCGCTCCTATGCGTTCCGTGGTCATTTTCCCGATTTCTGCCTCCGTATCCCCCTTTTTTATGGTATCCGCTTCGGTCGTGCTGTCTATCACGATATCCTCCTTCGCTTCTACCTCTATGAAATCTATCAAATCCCCTATCACGTTCAGGATTGTGGAATGATACCTTAACATCTTTGAATTTTTCGGTATCAAGCGTTACACGTTCCATATTTATGTTGGCTTCGTACTTTATCTCGTCTATCAGCCTTCTCTGAGAATTTGTTATTATGGTAAATGCACGGCCCTCTTTGCCCATCCTTGCGCTTCTTCCTACCCTGTGAACATATGTATTGGACATGTCTGGCGCATCAAAATTTATTATGTCCGATATGCTTGGTATATCAAGACCCCTAGATGCTATGTTGGTGGCTATCAGGAATCGGGCATCGGCCCTGAATATACCCAATGACCTCTCGCGCTTCGCTTGTGTAAGACCGCCATGCAGAAGTATCGAGTTCAGGCCTTGTGATCTTAACATTTCATGTATCCTGTCTGCCGCATTC
>JAJZOS010000017.1 GCA_021851985.1 Microcaldota archaeon
ATGGATAGGCTTTCTGTGCTTACCTTTACGTGTAATGATCAGAAACTTGCAAAGGAGCTTATAAAGGATGTTGCTGAAATTGCTGATGAAATAGTGATAATGGATTCCAGTGATGTTAAAATAGATAAGAAATATTTTCCTTATAAAGAAAAGATAAAAATCTTTCACAATAAAAGATTGGGCTATCCTGAACCATTCAAGTTATATGGTATAAGCAAATGTATGGGTAACTGGATACTTGTAATATATACTGATGAACGTTTAAGCAGTGGGCTAAAAAGGGATATTAAAAAAATAATGAAGTCTAGAAAGGATACCCTAGTTATTTCAATAAAAAGGTATGACGATTGGACCTCAAAAGGACTTGGTAGCCATTATAGCTGGCAGAATGTATTGTTTCAAAATAGATTAGACAAATTAAATGGAGTAAAGGGAAATATACATGAAATAGCAGAGCCTAAAGATAAAAATAACAGTGTGAAGATCCTTTCTAATAAGGATTATTACATAATACATTTGCGTAAGGAAGAGGAGCTTCATCTCAATTATAGTGAATTAAACCAGCTTCTTAGAATTTCTTATGGAGATATGCCTAGAAAATTCAGGAATTCCGGAGTATTTTTTGGAAATCCTGTTGCATTAGGTTTACTAGACATATATTTGAAAGGCAAAAATCCTAATGATGAATTGAGCTATGTGGGATATTGGATATATTTCTTACTATTTCATATTAAACAAGCAATAGATGCTAAAAATATTGATCGAATAACAAGAAATTTTCCACAAAGAATGGAAGAGATAAGGAGATATCTTTCTGAATCAAACAGTAAAATCATGTTTAAGGCGATAAAAGAAGCAGAGGATATTGGTGTGGCCTATTATTTGAAATTGAATACGAAAAAGGGTATGCAAAAACTTTCTTCTTATAAAGAAAACGGGATAAAATTACTTTTCAAACTGATACTTGACGAGTATGCAAGGAAACATAGAATCAGAAAGGTAGATTAGTGATAGCTTTGATAAAAGTGGGACTTTTAGGTTTAGCAGAAGATTATGACAAGAGTAAAGGGCAGGGCATACAAAGGTATATGCATGAAGTTTATTTCAGGATGAAATTGAATAGAAAGAATATACAAATAGAAAAGACAGGAAATTCACACATAGTTCCGGTAATAGGCGCAGGATTATCCTTTCTTTTAGGAAACATGGCGTTTGATTTTGGCAATTATGACATAATTCACAACATGGACCAGAAACCACTTCTTCCGCTTAGAAAAGACAATGCTATATTAGTAACTACTGTGCATGACTTCCAGCCACTTCTTGCCCCATATCTGAACGATATCGGTCCAAAGGAGAGGCTGTGGCAGGCGATCATAAACTATGGGATGTGGAAATCTCTGGAATCGGACTATCTAATAGCTAGGTCGACCCTAACTAAAGCAGATGCAATAAAGTTAGGTTATGACAGAAGCAAAATAACGATTATAAGCGATGGGGTAGATGAAAGGTATTTTTCCAGATCACGAAGGATGAAAAGAAAGGATTTTGTGGTTGGATATTTGGGAGCATTCAGAAAGAGGAAGAATATTGGTTTTGCAATAAATTCATTCAGGCACATAAATACGAAAAACATAACGTTTGAGATTTACGGCAAGGAAGAATTTGAATATAAAAAAGTAATTTCTGCATCAACAAAGGATGGCAGGATAAAATACATGGGCTTTGCACCAGAAAACAAAATAGTGCAGATATACGACAGTTTCGACGCGTTCGTATTCCCAAGCCTTTATGAAGGGTTTGGCATACCCATTATAGAGGCGCAGGCGAGAGGTCTTCCTGTAATAATTTGCAAGCATGGAAAAATACCCAAAGAAGTAAGAAAGTACTGCTTCGAAGCTGATGATGAAGAACACATGGCGCGGATAATAGAAAGCTTAAAGGAAAACGGATACAACGAAAGGATAAGGAAGAAGGCCACAGAATATGCGAGGAGCTTCACATGGGCAAGAGAATCAACTGAAACTCTAAAGCTTTATAAAATCATTATGGGATAAAATAGTTGTAATATAGAAGCCCGAAAGTCAAAGAATATATCTGAAGCTACTTAATCTCTAAAATTCAAATTGGTATAAACACAATATAATGTTAACAAAGCTGTATAATAATGTGCAATCGTAATGATTACAAAAACTATTTATTTTCAAATCATAGAAAAGAAATGATAGCTAGTGAACTTGACGCTTGGCACAAACAATATCTACCAATATCTTCAAAAGGTACTATTCTGGATGTTGGTGCAGGAGAAGGTGAAACTATGTTATTCTATCTCCTTCATGGAGCTAAAAGGATAATTTGTATAGAAGCTGACAGAAATAAAGTCAACATATTGCGTAAGAACGCCAAACTTGCAGAGAAAAAATTTGATGCTCAAATCGATATTATAGAAGCATGGCTTGATAACATAAAGATAGATATAGATGGTGGGGAAGAAAACATGGTAATGGAAAAGCATTTTGTAGGATATTGGAAGGAAGTGGGGCATTCTCAAGGTTTTCCTGCCGCTGCAAAAGTCTATAAACTTAAAAAGATAAAGTGGCTTGATAATCTGCTTTTAGCTAAGGAACTATTCATAATAAAATTTACACAACCAAAAGAAGTATATGAAAAAGAGAGGACAAAAGGAAGAAGGAATTAATAAACAAATTAACTATCATCCCATTAAAAATGGTAATCATGAGTCAAAATAAAAAGAAAATTAAATTGGCAATATTTACTGGCAGCGATATGCGTACCTTTGGAGGAGGCGAGAAATACGTAGTTGAGTTGGTTAATCGTTTGAAGAGTTTCGAAATAGTAATATTTTCATATAACGGAAAGCCCCCTTTTAGGCAAACATATGCCCAAATTAAAAAAATATGTAAAACTAAAATTGCATATTATAACGCATTTGAGCTACCACTGATCAAAGAGCGCTTCATGTTTACATTAAGTGGAATTAAAGCATTAAATGAACTTCAAAAATTTGATGTTGTTTACTGCTTAGATAACAGTTTCTTTACAAACCTTCTATTGTATATTGCCAGTAGAAAATACAAATTCAAATATATACTGGGAATACACGATGCAAATATACTTAAGGACAAACCAATAATTCCTTCTTCTGCAAGGAGAATGCTCCTCAAAATTTACGCTCCTATAAGGAATTTTGGAATAATGCATGCGCCAAATATAAGGGTAGTAAATGAAGCTGACGGCGAAAAATTGCGCAATATGGGTTACAAAGGGCAAATATATAAAATAACTGATTTTGTAAATGTTGGTAGAACAAAAGTACGTATTAACAAAAACCGATTTATAGTTCTTTTTGTAGGCAGATTAAGTATAGAGCATAAAGGGGTAGATTTTCTCATAGAAATAATAAATAAAGTATTGAAATTGAATAGTAACATATTTTTTGATATAGTGGGATCTGGAGACAACGGCGAAAAAATCGTAATGAATCTTGTCAAAAAAAACCCGAATAACGTAAAATGGCTTGGATTTATCAATGAAAAAATGTTATCCAAAGAATATGCCAAAGCCAACCTGCTTTTATTTCCTTCAAGGTTTGAAAGTTTCGGATTGAGCCTTGCAGAAGGACAAGCATACGGCCTTCCTGCAGTAGCTTTTAATGTCAGGGGTCCAAATGTTATAATAAAAAATAACTTGCAAGGTGCTCTGATAGAGCCATTTCATGTAAATTTAATGGTTTCTGAAGTAATCAAATACTATAAGCTTTGGAAAAATAATAAAAAAGATTATTTCAGGATTAAACAATCAATATCTAAAATAATAACAAGAAGATTTGGACAGGATACAATAATGCCTAAAATAATAAACATGTTTACTACTTGAAGTTGTAGTAAATATATGTTGTCAATATTAAATATTTTAGATAGGGGTCGGATTAACAATGAAAAACAGTATTGGCATTGGATTAAAGACAGTAAATGTGGCTAGCTACATACTGTTTGGAAGAATACTCACTTTCGCAATGATCGGAATTGCACTTATTCTTGTAACCAGAATTCTTGGGCCTACACAATACGGAATATATACGCTTGCAGTCGCATTTGCAGGAATATTTGGCTCTATAGGATATTTTGGAGTTGGGACTGCTTTAAACAAGTTCATAGCAGAATACAAGGAAAAAAAAGACAAGGACGAAATAAGCACAATATTCTCAAACGCGCTGTTTTTAGTGATAATAACTGGCGTGATCCTTACTGCAATCTCATTCTTCTTAAGCAACTTTATTTCCGGATATATATTCCATACCTCTTCAATGTCATATGTGATTAAGGCAGTGTCATTTTGGATAATAACCGCAATGCTGTTCGGAACTGTCTATGATTCTCTTCTTGGATTTGGTAATGGCAGAAACGTTGCCATTGCAGCAAGCGTACAGGCATTCTTCCAGGCAGGTATAAGCATTGCGTTTGCATTGATGGGGTTCGGTGCTCTTGCTCCTATATTTGGGCTTGTATTTGGGTACTTCATAGGATTTGCAATAGGCATTACACTGATGTTCAGATACAACAAGCTGCATTTAACTATGCCTTCACTAATGCATATCAAGAGGCTTGTAGGTTTTTCTCTTCCGCTTGCGACTGCCAACATATTCGGCGGTTTGATAGGGAGCTTTGGATTGGTGCTTCTCGGGTATTTTACAGTCCCTGCAGTATTGGGAAATATAGGGATTGCATCCAGGACAAGTTCATTGCTGAGCATAGTGTTCGATTCAATAAGCTTTGCAATCCTTCCCACTTTTTCTGCTGTCACTTCAAACCTTAAACTCAAAAAACAAATAGGAAGGCTGTACGGATACACTGTATATTTGGCAATACTTTTTGTATCACCGCTGCTTTTCTATATTGCAATATTCTCTCTTCCATTCTCATATACCCTATTCGGTGGCAGTTATAGCTCTGCGCCCCTGTACATGTCGGTATTGAGTATAGGGCTGCTCATAGGGATAGCGGGATCGTATGCAAATACTGTGCTTATAAGTTCTGGACACGTGAAGCTTTCACTTAAATACAATTCCATAGCCTACATCATAATGCTCATTCTATTTTTAATTTTAATCCCTATATTCGGTGGTCTAGCATACGTTCTGATAAGTTTTCTTATCGCTCCTATACTTTTAGATATCATAATTATAAGAGGCATTTTAAGGTTAATGAAGGTGAACTTCAGAAGCAGAAAACTTTTTAGAATAATGATAGCAAATATAACAGTTTCAATAATCCTTTTTCCACTTTACTTTGCATTCAACGGAATAATTCTATTGGCTCTGGCTGCCATGGGATTTTGTATCCTTTATCCAATATTTGTAGTAATTGCAGGTGGCGTAGACGTAGGGGATATTAATACTATAAAAGACATTTCAAATGGAGTACCTATTGCAGGAAGGATAGTCCAGATATTTGTAGACTATGCAAAAATGGCGATTAGATGAAATTCAGCTTCTCTAAAAATATATTCGTGAATAAAAAGTTAAGGGAAGAGCTTTCCAAGCCTTTCGGCAAACTTATGAATACTGAAAAGTTAATAAAATATATAAAGAACTATGAAACAGTATACGCAATAGGTGATGTTACTCTTTCTGAATTATTAAAACAAGGTCGCATTCCAAAAGTAGGTATTTTTGATTATAGAACCGAGAGGGACGCAGTGCAATTTCCAATAATCAGGGAAACGTATAAAAATCCTCTATGTGTAAAAAACAGACGCGGAGAACTCAGCACCGGGCTCTGGCAAGCAGTTGAAATTGCATCTAAGTCTAAGAAGCCTGTTGGAATTAGGGTATACGGTGAGGAGGATCTTGCTTCACTGGCCTGCATCTATTTTGCAAAAAATGGGGATATTGTTGTTTATGGTATGCGTGGAATGGGAATGTCGGTAATAAAAATAAATAAAAAAATAAAGGATTATATTGTAAGAGTACTCAAAATCATGTCAATTTCATGAAATTCCCATATTTAATAGGTGGTTCAAATGCGCATTGGAATATTGGGCTCATACGGGGAGTTCAATAAGTTCTCTGGAGAAGGAGTTAAGAGATATTCATATGAGCTATATAATAATCTGAATAATAAATCAATAAATAAAATTGCAAATATAATAAAATTAGAAACTAATTTGCCATTAGGAATCATACCATCATTTTTAATAGAAAATAGTTTTAGGAAATTCTCTGATTTTGATATAATACATAGTACTGGTCAGCGCATTTTTTTTCCACTAAATAAGGGGAAATGCAAGATTATGGTTACTGCCCATGACTTCAGGCCATTATTAGATCCGATTTGGCGCATTGAAGTGGGAAATGGCATTAAAAATAAAATATATTCAGAGTTGGGTGTAATGGGCATGCATCAATCTTTAAAATTTGATTATATATCTGCAGATTCTATGCAAACTAAGGATGAAGCAGTACGTTTGGGGTTTAATAGAAATAATATTTCAGTAGTTAATCTCGGTGTTGATAGGAGATATTTTTCCAGGGCTTCTAAACATATAAAGAAACAAAAATTTGTAGTGGGCTATGTTGGTTCATTTGCAATACATAAAAATGTAAAATTCTTAGTAAACTCGGTAAAACATATGAATAAAAACATCATTTTTAACTTATGGGGAAATAAAAATCAGGAATTCAACAATTTGAATAAGCTTTCTTTAAAGTACCAAAATATAAAGTTCATGGGCTTTGCGCCAGAAAACAAAATAGTACAGATATACGATAGTTTCGATGTATTTGTGTTTCCAAGTCTTTATGAGGGATTCGGCCTGCCTATCCTTGAAGCACAGGCAAGAGGTCTTCCTGTCATAATTTATAAGAGAGGCAGGATTTCCAATGAGGTAAGAAAGTATTGCTTCGAAGCAGAGGATGAAGCCCACATGGCGCAGATAATAGAAAGCTTAAAGGAGAACGGATATAACAAAAAGCTGAAAAGGAAGGCCACAGAATACGCGAGGAGCTTCACATGGGAGAAGTGTGCAAAGGAAACATTGCAAATATATCAAAAATTGATTAGATAATGTTCAAAATAAGAAATATTATTAAGTTAAGCATCTAATTTCGAGTAGATATATATGGAAAAAGTACTGCTTACTGGAGCTACAGGATTCATAGGAAGCGAGCTTGCACCTAAACTTATCGAGAAGGGCTACGAAGTGCATGCATTGGAAAGGTATGTTACGGGCAGGTACTCATTTGAAAAGAACAGGAACTTTATCAATCATTATGCCAGCCTTGCCGATTTTCCTGCAATAAAAAATATCGTGCATGAGGTTCAGCCTGATTATGTGCTGCATCTTGCAGCAATAAGCCCTGTTTCATTTTCATATGATCACTACATAGAGGTAACAGAAGTAAATTACCTTGGCACAATAAACCTTGCAGAGGCATGCTACAGGGAGGTTCCGCATTTCAAGCAGTTCATAATGGCTGGGACTTCCGAGCAGTACGGCATGACGCTTAAGGACAAAAAGGAAAGGCTTACTGAAGACTCGAAGCTGCATCCAAACAGCCCATATGCAGTTGCAAAGGTCGCAGCAGATCTTTATCTGAAGTATATGCATGAAGCATACAGATTTCCAATGACCATCCTCAGGCCGTTCAACACATACGGGCGAAAAGCCAATTCACATTTCTTTATAGAGAGGACGATAACGCAGATGCTGAAGGGGGATAAGGTATATCTCGGAGACAAGAGTGCAATAAGGGACTGGCTGTATGTTGACGACCACGTCAATGCATATCTTAAGGCGCTGGGAAACAGAAAAGCAATAGGCGAAGTTATACAGGTGTGTACAGGAAAAGGGTACACTACCGAAGAGACAGCAAAACTGATAGCAAAATTTACTGGTTTCAAAGGAGACATAATATGGAACGCAACGCCAATGCGTCCTCTTGATGCAAGAGTGCTTATCGGCGACAATTCAAAGGCAAGAAAGCTGCTTGGCTGGGAGCCTAAATACAATCTGGAGGAAGGTCTGAAGAAGACAATAGGGTATTGGAAACTCCAGAACCAAAGGAAGTAGCGCCAAAACATCAGAATTCATTCGAAAGACAGCTCCTCTGTAGCGCAATGTTTATAAATTGCTGGTGCATGAAATATATTGGGCATTGGGTTATGGCTTCGGATGCAAAAGGCAATTCTAAATCATTGCTTATAATAGCAATATTAGTTGTAGTAATAATAGCTCTTATTGCGGTTGTGATGTTTAATCACTCTGCTTCCGTGCAGGAGCTGTCGGCTTCTATCTCACCAATAATGCAGAATATAAATGTTACAGAAGTTGCGACCATAACCGCTTCAGCGTCCAGCGGACAACAACCATATTACTTCCAATGGTACAATGACACTTCAGGTTCACTTGTTCCAATTGCAGGACAGAGTGGCGTATCCCTTTTAGTAAGCGGCGATAACGCAGGCACATACAAGTATTCCGTTTCAGTCTCTGATTCTGAATCGCCTGCAAAGACGGTCTCCTCGCCTCAGGCAACAGTTATTGTTTCTGTACCTTCACTGACTGTTTCAGTCTCCCCTCAGTCAAACAAGGCATATGTGGGACAGGGCATTATTCTTACTGCAGCTGCGCTGCATGGCGTACCCCCATATTCATACCAATGGTATAATGACACCTCTGGCACCGGGGTTCCAATTGCAGGACAGATTGGCGCGACCCTTTCTCTCAGCCCAAGCGTGGCAGGCGAATTCAAGTATTATGCATCAGCGACGGATTCGGAGACGCCTGCAAAGACCGTATATTCAAATCCGGTATCTCTTTTAGTAAATTCAACTCCAAGCGTGACTATTACCATTACAAATTCTCAGCCAGCCGCCGTTTCCTATCCTTTCCAGCAAATGATAACCTTTAATCCTTCACAATATGCGCAGTTCGAAGCCTTTGATCTTGGCAATATACGATTTTATCAGGGTTCTACTGAGCTTTATTCATGGTGTGAATCAGGGTGCAATTCAAATTCACAGAATGCAGTATTCTGGGTAAAAATTCCAGGCGGCATCGGTGCAGACTCCAGTGAAGCAGTAACAATGGTGTTCGAACCAAAAAGCGTAGAATATGATGGCGTCTATGCCGGAGAAGCACCGCAACTTAGCCCAGTTTATGCTGAGTATGACAATGGAGCAAATGTGTTCCTTAGATACGAGAATTTCGAAGGCGCTTCAGTACCTTCTGGATGGAGCCTGCAGAACAGCGCCGGCAACGGAGTGCCTACGTATATTGACAACAAAGCGGTTTTGTCATCGGTTAATCTTGGAGGAAATTACGGCTCTCTTGTATCGGATTGGCAGATAAATGGAACTTCAACTATCGATGCGTTTGTGCTTTCGCAATCTACAAGCAACGGACAGGATCATGTGATATATTCTAGTTCAAGTCCTTCATCATTTGCTTATCAGCCAGACAGTGTGAATTATCAGAATGGTAGCGGCCTTGAATGCGAGTCAAATGCCGGAGGGACCCCCAATGCGGTGTTTTCTGCATCTCCCGATCCAGCACTTCCTGCAGTAATAAGCGTGTACGGGGCAAACATGTATGCAAATTATGCCCTGGTAGGATCGCTGAACTCCGGAAGCATACTTACTTCAGGATTCCTTGGTATGGAGGCTAACAGCGGCAACAGCGCAAACTTTACCGTGCAGTGGGTAAGGATAAGGGCGACTCCTCCTAACGGAGTTATGCCAAGCGCAAGCTTTGCAACCCAATAATCCTGCATTTGCCAATGCAATACAAAGCCATTTTAACCTATTCATTCCGTATATTATCAAATATTACTAGATTTTCTGGTTTAAGGTAGATTAACTGAAAGAATTCAAGGAGCTTAATTTAAAGCATGGGCTAGTTGAAGCGCTGGCACACATGGGCTTCAATACCATGACAGAAGTGCAGGAGCTTGCAATACCGATAGTTCTGGAGCACAAGGATGTTGTCGTAAGGTCAAAGACGGGAAGCGGCAAGACCGCAGCATTCCTAGTTCCAATAATACAGGAGATACAGGGAGCAGGCCATACAAGCGCGCTTGTCATAGTGCCTACAAGAGAGCTTGCGCTTCAGGTCGCCTCTGTGGCAACAAAACTCGGGAACACAAACCATGTAAGAGTTGCTATAGTATATGGCGGAGCCTCGATAAATGTGCAGATGCAGGCGCTCTCAAGGGGAGCGGAGCTTGTCATAGGCACTCCAGGTAGGATAATAGACCTTATGGAGAGGGGGGCGCTCAAGATAGGCAGGATAAAATTCTTCGTGCTTGATGAAGCGGATCTCATGCTTGACATGGGATTCATAGATGATATAAGGCAGATTCTTTCCAGCGCGCCGAGCGACAGGCAGACGCTTCTTTTTTCAGCCACAATGCCGAGGCAGATAGTTGACATGGCAAGGAATTACATGAAGAGCGATGCAACAAGGCTTACCGTGGGCGAGGAGGAAGACATAACTGTAAGCACAATAACGCATGGATATTATTTTGCAAGCGGAAGGGCAAAGTTCGCAGCGCTGATGGCTTACATAGAAAAATTCAACCCTAAGAAATGCATAATATTCACCTCTACTCAGAGGGAATCTGAATTCGTGCACAGGTTCCTTGCATCCAACAGCTTCGATGCCATAGTCATGCACGGGGGCATGAGCCAGGCGCAGAGGGAGAGGTCGCTTCATGCGTTCAAGCAGCATTCAAGATTCCTTATATCAACGAATCTTGTCTCAAGGGGCTTGGACATACCTGACATAACCGACATAATAAACTTTGATGCGCCCAACGAGCCCAAGACATACATACACCGGGTAGGAAGGTCTGCAAGAATGGGGAAGGACGGTCGTGCATTCACGATATTCGGGAATGACCAGAAGAGCCTCATGCACGATACAAGGGCGGTTGCAAATGTGGAGATGCATTTAATCGATTTGGACATCTCAAAGTTCAGGGACATACAGCTTCCTGAGCATGAACGATGGGGAGGCGGCAGGGATGCTGGACGCGGGAGAAGCTTCGGAGGAGAGAGGAGGTTCGGTGGCGAAAGGCAGCGCGGATTCAGGAGGGAGGGAAGAGGGTCTGGAGACAGGGACGGCCACCACGGAAGGAGTTTCGGAGGGGATAGAAGGAGATTCCACAGGAACAGCCTAGACTTCAGGCCAAGCAGGTAGCGCTATATCATTCTATTGCATCTGTATTTTCTACATTCTATATTCGGTTTTTTCTCTTGAGTTCTATCAGCCTTTCAGTTTCTTTGTATGCTCCTTCAAAGCCGTCTTTTCTGAAAGCGTTCAGCACCTGCCACTTGGCATCACGAAATTCTGTGCTTTTGTAGCCGGCATCTGCTAATCTTTTGCTGGAAGCGTTTCTAAACCAAATCTCGAAATCCATTGTATTGCCATTTTAAGTTATTAGAAATTTGATAAAAATTAAATACCTTCACATTAAGCTTCAGGTGGGCCCGGAGAGATTTGAACTCTCGACATCTGGCTTTCATATAAACTTCAGATAAGTCTCCAAAAGTTCATTATAAGACCAGCGCTCTAACCAGGCTGAGCTACGAGCCCCCAGCATATCATTGCAGACTAAATTTTTAAATCCTTCAGCTTAAAGACCATTCCGCTGCTC
>JAJZOS010000106.1 GCA_021851985.1 Microcaldota archaeon
GCGAATCTATTATGCGTGCGACGGGGTTCGCTTCAAGGTATGATGCAGATGCGCCGAGCTGGGCCGTAGAGGTGGTTATGTAGACCGTGAAGGTGTATGCGAGCATGTTTGAGGCTATCGCGAAGATAATGAGCCAGTCCTGCCATACAAAGCTTTTGAGTTTCATTTTCTCGCCTTTTTATATTCGCTTAGTATCCTTAAATAATTCTGCTTGAACTTCTCGTATGTAAAATTCTGGCTGTGCTGCCAAGCGTTGTAGCTGAAGCTCTCGTAGTCCTTCATTATCTTGCCTATGAGCTCTGGGACCTCATTAATGTCGCTGAATAAGAACCCATTATAGCCGTCTTTTACGAGCTCGTCCATGGCCGTGCCCCTGCGAGCCAGGACAGGAAGGGAATGAGCCTCTGCTTCTATGATTGGCATGTTGAAACCCTCATTTTCGCTATTACAGATGTATATGTTTGCTGCATTGATTTCATTTTCTTTTTCTATGCTACCTAGCTTGCCGTATAGCTTTATTTTATCACTTGAGTATTGGACCGCCTTGCCATATTCATCTGCGAACTCCGTATATGTAGAATTATCCCCAAATGCCGTAAAGCTGAGATATTCCTTGCTGCATATATCTGCTATTTCTGGAACTCTTTTATTCAGCGCGTACCTGCCCCACGCTATTAGGTGGGGTTCTGCAGTATCGTTTTCTCGGTATCTCAAGTTATATTTATGGAATAGCGGCAGGATCTTTATTTCCTCCTCTTTCCAACCAAGCCTCAGCAATTCATTCTTAACGCCATTGCTCTCCACTGCCATCTTAGGCTGCAAAGACCTGAGCCATTGCAAAGCCTTGTACGAATCTATTATTGATTCTGGAGATCTTGACAGGTATGGATAATTCAGTCCATAGAAGAATATGAAGTCACCTTTCCTTATGTTATGCTCCATCAACTTATATGTTGTTCCCATGTGCCATATTCTTATATCTGCTTCTGCCAACGCTTTCTTATAATCCCATGCGCTGCCTTTTGAGGAATTTAGATAGGCTCTGATGTTTTTCAGTTTGTTCGGCTTCTCTATGAACTTCGTGAGCAAGTCTATAGGCTTTCTGTCGCTGAAGCCTATTTGTCTTACTTCAGGGTATTCCGAGTAATATGCAATCGTAGTATCGCTCCAGCCCTGCTCTTTGTTTATTTCGTGGATATTCAACATTATGCTGCTTATTGCATCACCGAACCTAACTTCTGGATATGCTTGTATTATTTTCATTCTATTCGCCTTGTCCAAGCGTCTATATAACCTCTAAACGCCTGCATAATGTAATCTGGTTTGCTACCATGGACATGTGAAGAGCGGAGTATCATGGCGCATGTGGCTCCCAATATAAGCGTAGGTATAGCGTATCTCCAGAAGGCATTCTTCTCCCACTTCCGCCTGAGCATTACCTCGCCAAACATCATGTTATATGGCCTCTTCCTATGCCTGAACTCTAAATCGAACCTTTTCTCAAAGGCTATGTCATGATAGGTTATTGCATTGGCTATGGCTACTGACGTGTATTGAGCCTCCCTGAGCCGTAATCCATAATCGGCTTCTGGATGATGCATAGGGAACGCTATCTCATCAAAAAGCCCTACCTTTTTTATCACCTCTTTCTTGAACATAAAGGCGTTGGGAGCAGCATCACATATTATGAATGCCGGCTTGGGGTTATACTTTTCGTTGGATTTGCATAAAGGTGTCATAAGGCGCTTTGAAATCTTTGCTCCAGCAGACCATATTGTGTCTGGCATTGACAAATAGAGCATATATGGAACAGTCATGCCTACTTTTTCCGATATGCTGAACCCTTTCACTAAATTAACTATGCATTCCTTATCTAATACATTGTCGTCATCCACACAGAATATGTAATCCCCCTTGGCTGCCTTTATGCCTGTATTTCTGCTTGCAGACAGATATTTTTCCGTTTTGTGCTTTATGACATTCACATTTGGATATTTTTCGCTTAGCTCTTTCTTTGTATCGTTTTGACCTGCATCATCTACTACTATAACTTCTAATTCGATACCTTCTTGATTGCTTTGCATGATGGAATCAAGCAACCGCTTTAACTTATCTAATCTATTATATGTTGGTATTACTATCGATATTTTATCTCCAGGCATACAACCACCCCACTTCTTTTAGTTTTTCGTCATAAAGCCGGTTTTCTGTTTCGACCTTAAAACCATAATCCTTCAGTTTCTTGTCCAGGCCTTTAAGTCCGTAATGGTATTCTATTTGGATCCTGTACACATTTCTTAGGCCTTTTTCTAAATCATCATTGAATATTGTGTGTTCTGCACCTTCACAGTCGCATTTGATTATTATTTTCTTTTTCTCTTTTTCTAAAAGCCCCTTTAGAGAAAGCTTGGGTTCCCCCGCGGCAAAATCGCTCTTTGCGTGCGCGGTATTGGTTATTTCTGCCAAAGAATAAGTTATTTTCTCCCTTACCTGCGCTCTTGCTACCTGCAGTATCGGTCTTGCCCTATTAAATACCTCTTCATTATTATCGTATGCAAATACTGTATCTATATCCTTATGTTGTGCTAAATAGATTGAGCTATCTCCACAATGCCCCCCTATATCGAACGCCACCGTGTGCGGCTTTAATCCTTGTACAAGCCATAGATACTGCTCTGTGACAAAGGTTTCTAGCAGTGTATTGTAGTCATTAGTATTTACGATCCCTAAGAGTTCAGCTACTTTTCGCATGTATCACACCTCTCCAATGATCTATTGTTTTCTTTAGTCCTTCCTCTAATGAATACTTTGGCTTCCAGCCTAGAATCTTCTCTGCCTTAGAAGTATCTCCAATCAAGATTCTTGCATCCAATGGCCTTGGAGGCGTCGAATGCCAAACTATCTCTCCTTTAAAACCGGTAAGCTTAGCTATAAGCTCTGCAGTGTCTTTTGTTGTGTTGCCTATGCCTGTGCAAAGATTTATTGCTTCGCCCATTGCCTGCCCATTGCCTATTGCTTTCGAATAGCCATTTACATGATCTTCTGCATATAGCCAATCTCGTACTGCTGAAGGATCTCCCAGGTATACTTTATCCTGTGTTAGCATCTGACTAATTGTTCGCTCTATGAAGAAATGTGTGTTATCTTTTCTGCCATAGGTATTAAATGGGCGCAATATTGTGTAAGCTTCAGCTATGAGCATC
>JAJZOS010000107.1 GCA_021851985.1 Microcaldota archaeon
CGATATCTGGTTGGGCTTCGCTGAAAGCTTCATCTTGTTTTCTGTTATTACCTTGTTTAACTCAGTTGGATCCTTATTTGAGAGCAGTATTACGAAATTTCTGTCGGTATGGTTGTTCAGTCCAGAGAGCCTTGGATCGCTGTCAAACACCCGTGTAGCAAGGCTTTTCCTCATCACTACGAACTTTACATCGGGTTTCAGCTTATTCCTTATCCTTTGGACAAGCAGGTCTGGTACCGAATCTAGAGACATTATCCCTACCGTCTTATACCCCTTTACCTCTTTCTTTAGCTTGTTTACAAATTCTATTTTTTGGGCTTTGAGCATCATGAATATCACATTATTTTAAGTGGTTTTGACATTGTGAGTTTTACATATGCAGACTTGATATGGTTGCTGCCTACCTTTTTAGTGACTCCGGCCATTACCTCTCTTACATTTTCATATATCTTATTCGCTTCCATCTCCTCGTTGCCAACTATGCAATGAACTGTGGGAAGGTTCTTGCCCCTGCTCTTCAGGCTTATGCTTTTGTTAAGCTCTCCGGCCAGTGCTGCAAGATTCACATTGCCAATTAGAGGTCTGGGCATCTTGTTTCTCGGACCGAGAAACTGACCGAGATTTTTTGCAACGACAGGCATAAGGTTAGGCGGTGCAATAAGTTCATAATCAAGTAAGGAATTAAGCCTTGCAGTATCCTTAGCTATCTTTTCAATCTCATCGGCCTCTATGACATCCACGCCGCTCTTCCTCGCCTGCTCCGATATGTTCCTATCTGAAGAGAATATCGCAACCTTATTCGATTTGCCCTTGCCGTGCGGGAGTATTACATTCAAATTCAATCTGTTGTCCTGTTTTGTAAAGTCTATGCCCTTGAAATTCACGGCTAACTCTACCGTCTGCTTGAATTTCCTCTTTCCTTTGTTTTCAGCAATGAACTTGCTGAATGCTTCTATATCTTCTGCCATTTTATCCCTCCTGCAAAAATGCAGTAGTTGCGGGAAAACAAGTATACCTAGATTGTCACACATTAATATAAAAATCTTGCTATGGAAGGCCTTTTGGACAAATTCGTCCGCGCTTATTACGAAAGGGTTGCTTCCTGCAGCGATGCTGCCAAACGGGGACGGCTACTAAAACACCGCCGAAGCATCAAAGGATTACGATGTGGATGCATGTTTTCTTATGTCCTGCCTTCCTTGTTTTCATTATACTTGAATTTATATCTTAAATAAAATATTATTGAATATAGTATCATTATTGCAAGCACAAAAAAGGCTATTAGTACAAACAGTATATTCTGTGCATTACGCGACAGTATTGCTATGATTGAAGAACCCTGCACTTTGAAAGTAACTCTGCATGTTGAAGAATTTACTGAAAAAGGAGTTACAGGATACCATGTCTTGTTCTTATAGGTAAATGGCGCAATATTGTTTGATGGAATCCCACACGGATACTTATAAGCCACGTCTATAGGTATGCTTGATGAAGTCGAGCTTACATTTACAATTGTAGCGCTGATTATCGTATAATTTGAAGGGCTTTGGGGAGAGGACAGCGTTACGTTTTTAACTATTACTTTCATCCTTGTATTGTCTGACGAATTTGAGAAGAACGACAGCACAGCGCCAGTATTGCTGAAATTTATAAGCGAAGGATGGGCATTTGATACTGTTATGTTTTGTACGGTCAGATTTGGTGGCGCAAGGACATTGAGAGACACGCTTTGCGAGTATGCGGTATAATTATTGTTGCCTTTGTTCTGAAATGAAAATGAGTAAAATCCGGCAGATACTTTGCCTGTCCAGTGTATCACTGAATCGGTCTTCCCATACAGTGCTCCGTTGACATAAAGCGACCATGCGCTCTGGTTGCCTATCGTCGTTGTTCCGGTGAATGTTATGTTCATGTCTGTGCCGGAAGATGCCACTCCGGGATTTCCTGAAACTGAAGATGAAAGAGATGCTGGTAATATAATTAGGGTATTTGATCCCTGATTGATAGAATAAGGTATAGATGTCCCATAATCAGTTGCATGCACTCCGATTTTGTACGTTCCTGCAGGAGGCAATTCTATGATTTTTGAATAAGGAGTGGTGTTTTTTACTGAAAGGCTTGAAGAAGACCCATTAAATAGCCATAAATACGCGAACGTGCCGCTGCCTCCTGACACAGACGCGCTTACCAATGCGCTGCTTCCGTAATTAAGGACGTTGGTTGCGGTAGCATATGTAGAATAGATATCAAGTCTTGAATATGGGTGTGGAAATACCGTAATATTTAATTCGGGTGATGTCAGTTCTTCCGGAGTTGTTGAATTATCATGTATGGAAACCCTGACATGCAACGGCACAATACTGAAGCTTGAGTTGGGCAGGAATATGAGCTTGTTTGTATTTAATGCAAAACTGGATATTATTGAATTTGTAATGCGGTTTGATATTATGAAATTATATGCATACGGCGGCGTGCCTCCGTTTTCGTACGATATTATGGATATAGACTGGCCCATATCCAGAATCGGGTCGGTTATAATTAAGGCAGGAGTTGAAAGGGCAGGATTTATTTTTATGTAGGATGTGGTGTTGGCATTTACGCCATTGCTGTCCGATATGTGGGATTTTATGGAGAGGACGCCATATATCGTATTCTGACCAAAAGACGCATTTTTTGTTGTATTGTTTGATATGAATGATATGTTTGTGCTTGAATTCGGATGTATTGTTAGAAAAGCGTAGGCTAAGCCGTTTATAGGCATGAACTCGGTGGACATATTTGATGGTGAAGTAGGCAAAGGGGGCTTTGGTGGCAGCCATGACCAAATAATAGAATATGGGGGAATTCCTCCACTGATAAGCATATTTACGGTAGAATATTGGCCTACATCAATAATGTTGTTTGAAGCGGACAACGTATTTGAATTTACTGTGATAGTATATGCATTTGCATAGCCAGAAAGCACCAGGATAATTGCGCATGCTACTGCAATGCGTCTGAAAGGTTTGGGATATTGCATATTTTATAAGCCCCGTTTAGCATTAATCAAAGCAGCTTAAGTGCGCCAGTAAGAAGGTCTATGTCCTCTCCCTTCCACGGACCTATTCCAAGCGCTGTGAATGTCCCTCTTGGAAGCTGTGTGAGCCCGGCATCGCTTACGAGCGC
>JAJZOS010000108.1 GCA_021851985.1 Microcaldota archaeon
CTACTAAAGTCAAGCATCCATGAGGTTCATGATTATCCTGAATTGAAGAAAATAATAACTGTAACTGGGGGTTTTGCAGAGGCGCCATGGTGCGGTTCGTTCAAATGCGAGGAGAAAGTAAAGAACGAAACAAAAGGGAAGATAAGCAACATGCCTCTTCACATCCAAGAAAAGTCCAAAGGGAAGAGATGTATAGTGTGCGGAGAGGAGGCAAAGCATATGGCTTATTTTGCTAAATCTTATTAAATTTAGATTCTAAGTAAGGAACGTAGCCCCTTCGTCTAGCGGCCAAGGACCGCGGGCTTTGGACCCGCGTACATCGGTTCGAATCCGGTAGGGGCTAAAACTTGAAATCAAAGTAAAACAGAATGCAAATTGGCAAAGTGAGCTGAACCTGCCATTTTGCATGACCACCTTATCGATTAACATCCAAAAGAGCCGCCGCGCTGCATGAAGAAAGCTGCATACAGGAGGTACTACAAGGCCCAAAATAGGCAGTTGTATAGGGCTGCAAAGGGGATGAAAACAGGTCTTACTCAAAATGGCGGAATCAGTTAAGCAGAGGAAAAGCATGCACTTTTATGGGCTTCCTATAGCCAAAAAATAGCGAAACGAAACAGCTAAATTTACAATAATGCAAATGAAACTGTGATGATACGAGGTATTTCTGATCTGTGATGAAAAGAGAGTCTCTGAAAAGGGAATTCAATGATACAATGGTATTACCTTACGCTCATATCATCTTCTCTAGTGGGTGTTGCATCAATCCTTGAAAAAAAGGTTCTAAGGAGAGCCCATGCGCTTTCCTATAGCTCCATAACTACAATCTTTATAACATTACTGTCTCTCTCATTCATTCCATTTTTAAATTTTAACATAAAACTCATATACTGGGTTGTACTTTACGTGATGGGAATCACGGCTGCAATAAGCTATTGGTTAACAGCAAGGATTTACAAGCATGCAAATATCTCCATATCAACTCCTATATTGAGTACAGTGCCGCAGATGCTCACAGTTATATTCGGGTACCTATTACTCGGCGAAGTGCTCAGCTTTATACAATACGCTGGCGTTGCTATACTATTGGTTGCAACCTTTCTTCTTGTCAGCCATACGACAAAGCCCTCTACGAAAAGATATGCCAAAAAATATCCAATAATGCTGATTGCAATAATCTTCCTTATTGCAATAGATGCAATAATGCTCAAATTCATTCTTTCAGGAGTTACCATATACACTGCGTTGTTCATAATAGAGGTATTTGTGGCATTCAATCTATTTGTAATACTAAGGCATAAACACGGCAACAAAAAAGAAATCAAAAGAAACATAAAAAAATTCTGGAAACCAATGTTAATTATAGCGGCCCTTGCAGTTTTATACAGGATAACCTACTATGCGGCAGTTGCAGAAGCCCCTATAAGCCTAGTATCTCCTTTAAGAAATGTTATCAATATAATAATGATAGTATCAGTGAGCGGAGTATTCTTCCACGAAAAAAATATAAAAAGAAAAATCGCTTTATCTGCAATTATGATTGTTGCCGCATTTATGATTATAGTTTAATGTGTGAAAAACCTACTTATATTTGTGCTCCATGTACTTTTTAAGCGCACCGGAAAGGGCTTTCATTGAAAGAACCGCACAGTGCATTCTTGCTGGTCCAGGGTCTAATCCGATTATGGCTTTTATTTTATCATAGTCTATTCTATTCGCTTCAG
Organism: Microcaldota archaeon; assembly: GCA_021851985.1. Next base: position 1,725 of record JAJZOS010000108.1, read on the forward strand.
TAATCGGCATGCCCTTTACGAAATCAGTCAGCATGCTTGCTCCGGCCTGGCTTATTGCGCATCCCTGCCCCTCAAATGAAACCTGAGCAATCTTATCATTTTCTATTTTTACATAAATCGTTATGTCATCCCCGCATATTGGGTTTTCATCATGAAACTCTACATCGTATTTAGGCAGCTTGCCTTTATTATGCGGATGTTCATACTGAGATATTATCTCCTCAGCGTATATGTCTAATGGCATTATTTCACTTTGAAAATATTTTTCACCGAATTTATGGCATCTATTGAAACATCAACATCTCTCTTATTATTATAAATGTAAAAGCTCATTCTTGAGAGCGCACCAACCTTGAATATCCCCCTGACCAATGGCATCGCGCAGTGATGTCCAGCCCGTATTGCTATGCCGAAACTATCAAAAACAGCAGAAACGTCATGCGGATGTATTTTGTCCAATGAAAATGATATGACGCCACCGCGTTTTTCAATATTCTCTTTTCCATATCCAAAAACCTTCAATCCTTTTATTTTGTTGAGCTTTTCTAAAGCATAGACTGTTAACTCTTTCTCGTGCTCCCTGACTTTTTGCATTCCTATTTTTTCTAAATAATCAACAGCGGCTCCTAACGCTATCCCTCCCTCTATATTGGATGTTCCTGCTTCAAACTTCCAAGGCAAGTCATTTGTAGTGTAAGAGTCAAAGCCCACGTTTTTTATCATATCTCCCCCTCCAAAAAGGGGTTCCATAGAATCTAGCAGATCCATTTTACCATATAAGGCACCGATTCCAGTAGGCGCAAGCATCTTATGACCTGAAAGTGCAAAAAAATCGCATCCAATCTCATTCACATTTACCGGCATGTGCGGTACTGATTGGGCTCCGTCTACCAGTACAGTTGCACCATTTTTCTTTGCGATTTTTGTCATGCTCTTAACGTCATTTATACTTCCAAGAACATTCGAAACATGTGTAATGGCAAGCAGTTTAGGTTCTTTTTCAATCTGCTCCAGAAAGCTACCATCAGAAAGCCCTTCTCCATTTTTATCCATTTTTATATAATCTATTATTGCGCCCTTTTTCTTTGCAAGCATCTGCCATGGGACTATGTTGCTATGATGTTCCATCTCGGATATGAGTATCCTGTCTCCTTTTTTAATATTCGAAGCCCCCCATGTCAATGCCACAAGATTTATCGCTTCTGTAGTGTTCCTTACATATATTATCTCTTCAAATTTTTCCGCTCCTATAAACCCTGCAAGCTTCCTTTTGGATTCAATATATCTTTCAGTAGCTGTCTCAGCAATCTTGTATATCCCTCTATGTATGTTGGCGTTATAGTTTTCATAATAGTCTGTAATGGTGTCTATAACTATTTTGGGCTTCTGGGAAGTTGCGGCGCAA
>JAJZOS010000109.1 GCA_021851985.1 Microcaldota archaeon
ATTAATTGTCAGGAGCTCTTGCAACTTCTAAGACCTTGCTGCCGGAAATCCCAGCTGCATCATCGCCATATGTGCTTTTTACACGCAAATTCTTTTTATCTAATACAATACCAGTTGGAGATTTCTTCCCTGAAACAAGATTCTCGCCTTGGCCCCGCACATATTCTACAATCATTTCATCCTTATTTCCCATAACTGGATTTGAGGTAAACGTGACACCTGCAAAATCCGTATCTATAAATTCCTGGATCACCACTGCCATTTTTATCTGCCGAACCGGCATACCTTTAATTTTCGAATATGTCACTGCACGGTTATTGAATATTGACGCGTAAACATTGATTATTGCTTTTTCCAGATCTGATTTACATACCCCCAATATTGTATTGAATTGTCCAGCATATGAAGAATTCTTGGCATCTTCAATATTTGCCGAGCTCCTGACAATTAATTTTTTATCCGATAGCCTCAGAAGCTCCAGTTCCTTCATCAGCTGTGTTCTAAAGCCAGAGGGAAAGGTTCCGCCATGGACTGCGTTTGATAACCGCACCATGTCCTTTTTTTTATAATTGCCAGATTCTGTTTTAGCTAGCGTGTCATATAGTCCATTATCTCTCATAAAACGCTCAAATGCTCCTGCACGCAGTATTATTCCGTCAAGAACCTGGAACCCGTGTTTCATAAGGATTGCAAGCGAGTAGCCCTTTCCACCCAACTCTTCTGTGCTGTACCCACTGATTGACTTACTTATAAGCCCCATGTCTTTGTTTGCATTACCCATAAATACACTTACATTAATGCCCTTTCAACAATGGGACATCTATTATCCAACTTGCTTATCCTTTCCATCCTCGGACTATTCCAAAGATCATTAATCGTACTTTCTGGGAAAGTGCCTATCTTATATTCGTCCCTATCGGTCAGTAAAACACATGCTACCGTTTCCCCATCAGGCAAAAAATCCACTATTACTCCGGTGTCATTCTCTCTCCGAAAAGCTATGCCTGTTTTTAAGGTTAGTTTTTGCTGCATTAAGCACCACTTATATTATAATATTTTTTATATGCTCGAGGTAGCACATTAATCTTATCTACAAAAAGTTTAATTGGAGAATATAATGGTATTTTCTTATTTGTTGAGAATACGTCCAATATATCAAAGTATAATTTCAAGTGGCAGTTGTTAATTTCTAGGCCAGATATGTCCTTCCACATCTTAATACGAGTATACAGTCTTTCTAACGCATCAAGATCTGCACCTTTTAACCTTTTGTTGGCTGCAACTTTGGTTTTCATTTTGTGATGGCCGCCTGTTTTTTTTGTCTGCAGTAGAAGTCGTATGGCCATCAGAGATGGAAAATAATTTATCTTGAACAGGTTCAGGTAATTCGAGAGCAGGTTGTTCTTAGTCAGGCCGCTCTCCAGTAATGCCGAATGGAGTTTTGCATCGTTTATCTGCATATAACTGTCATCAAATATATTATCTATTGCCCAGATATCTTTCAACTTTGCTACAAGCGCCTTATCGTTGAGTAACGCACGTGCACTATCATATCGCTTCATAGCAACGGATTTGTAAGCAGACATATCATCCAATTGCTGAAGCAGGTAAATTGGATCGGTATCGTGCGCATTGGAAATTGCTCGGATTCGCTTATCCAGATATTTGGATATAATGCCGATATCCATTGCTTGGTTGAAGATTTCTGCATACCCATACACTAAGATTATTGCATTTGCAGTTATCAGCTCGTAATCGTTTGCATCTGCTTCAAGGCGAATTGCCAGTTTGTCTAACTCTGTGCGGGTTTTAAGGAAGATCTTGCCATATTTATCAAGAGTGTTTAGATCTATATCGTCTTTGAAAGAGTCATAAAACTCATTGACAAACATATTGAAATCAGGAGATAAAGACTGCAGACTTTTAAATACATGCTTTGCATCTCCAGTTGCAGCAGTAACCTTATAGAGTTCTGTGGCACTACCTACGATACCGGTCATTAGACACTACCAAGAATGTTTATGGTGCCGGTGTTGGCATCTACCATCACAGTATCACCATCCTTAAGTAATTTTGTTGCTTTTTTGGTACCCACGACACAGGGTATCCCAAGCTCCCTAGAAACAATGGCAGCATGAGACGTTATCCCACCTTCATCTGTCACTATTGCAGAAGCTATAGACATCGCCGGAACAAATTCCGGAGAGGTCATATTAGTAACTAGTATTTTGCCTGATTTCATCCTTCCTACTTCGTTTATGCTTAGTATTTTACATACCTTTCCAGAAGCAATTCCAAGGGACGCAGGTATACCACGAAGCACAGCATGCTGCCTTTTTGATTTTGTTCTTAAATGCACAAAAACACCAGCGCATCAAGAACTACACAGACCACCGCAAGGTCTCGAATAGTTTTTGGCGAATGCTTTTAACCAAGTATCATCAAAATAAGCTTTATGTATAAACTCCTGCTGTCCTTGCATATCCTCGTTATTCGTGCCAATTTCGTATACCAATCTACTCCCCTATTTTTTATCGCAGTGGGAGTTTATAAATATGCTCGAAATAGGCAGTAGCATACTGAAAATCTTACCTTTGACGAGTGCGGCCTAACGGCACTTTCAGGATCTTATTAACTGGGATATGCTTATACGCCTAGGACATTCTTCTTTTTTGCTCTTGCGGCGATAAGATATGCTATGATGGCTGCCAACAGTACCACTGCAGCCGTGTAGTAGTATACGTACTGTGCAGATGCCTTATTCTCGGCATATGTCGTTGTAGCTAATGCAGGTGCGGTTGTCGTGCTGCTGGTCACCTGGGCCGGAGAGTATGCAAATAGGCTTATTATATTTCTGTTAGGGGCAGGGAATGTGATCCTGCACGGATTTTTCAACACTACCGAGGTATATATCTGGCTCCATGTGCCATTGACCAAGACGAATGGAGCAACACTGTCGCCATACTTACAGTTATATACAAGGGTCACATTGGTGCTGACATCCGAAGAGGATACGTTTA
>JAJZOS010000110.1 GCA_021851985.1 Microcaldota archaeon
TGAAAGGCTCTCATTTGCACTCTCTAAGCTATCAGATATCGCTTCAAAGCTTCCGACCGGCTTCATGCCATGTATCTTTTTTGCGTACTGGGTTAAAAATCCTGAAAGCTTCTCTGCGCCTATGCCATTCAGCAATTCGTTCTTCATCGTTTCGCTTATGCTCCTGTTCCCTTGAAGTACATTGTATGCGTCGTATTTCCATTTATCTGCAAGTATTATGTTCAGCGCTTTTGGCGCCCTGCCTTCGTTTGATTTAGCTGCAGACGCAATGCCAAGTATTCTGTTGACGTCCTCGATTATGCCGGCTATCTGTTCCTGCGCCATCTCTATGTCGTTGTTTATCATGTTTGGGTCAAAGGATGGCCACCTCTCTGCAGAAGAGAGGGTTTTGTTACCAAGCATATGCCAGAACTCTTCTGACAGATGCGGCATTATTGGAGACAGCATTAATGTAATCTTTTCCATGAATTCCTTCACAACTAGGGAGTTGTATCCCCCCATGTCGAAGTACCATTTCAATTCGTTTATCGAATTGTAGTATATCTCTATATACGCATCCCTGATTGATATCTCGGCCATGCTCCTATTTGCCTTGTCTATCTTGGAGTTAAGCTTTGAATAAAGCCAATAATCTATGCCAGTAAGATGATCGCTATGCATATTGCTTAGGTCCTCTATGATGTCATATAGGCGCTGATTCTTTTGCCTGATGCCATTCACGCTGCTGAGGCTGAAGTCTACATCTGTGCCTAAGTCTCCATTGGCGATTTCTATAAACCTTATAATATCTGCCCCGTATTTCTCCACGGCGTCGCCTAGTGGTATTACATTGCCCAGGCTCTTGCTCATCTTAGTACCATCATAATTTACCATGCCGTTTACTACCATCTGCTTAGGCCATAGTTTTTCTGGGAATAATGCAATATGATTGAATACATACATTATCAGGTGGCTTGGTATTAGATCCGGGCCAGAGTGCCTGGATGTATATCTGTACCAATATTCGAAGGAATCCTTGCATCTGTCTATTATGTCCTTGCTTATTCCTGTTGCAACCGACGTTTTTTCAGATGTGCCTATATCCCTTATAATATAATCAAAAAATTCTGACTTCAACTGGCTTGGCTCTATGCCCTTGGCTCTGAGTATATGCACGTATGTATAAAATGACGGATATATTGTAGAATCTGAAAGAGGTTCTATTATATGCTCGGGATTGAAAGGGAACGCGGTGCCTAATCCCTGCGACCTTTCCGCCGGCCTCATATCTATCCAATCTATTGAATTGTTGAATGCAGGTATAAACTTCTCAGGGTATATCTTCACGTTCCCGAACATGCCCTTCATTTTGCCCTTCCATTTCTGGTCGCCATAATTTATGAACCACTGGTCTGAAACGATCTTGACTGTGACCTTTCTGCCGCACCTGCAATAGACAGGTTCGCTATTTGCCACAATGTAGAATTCTATTGCGTTTTTTTCTTTCTCCATATCCTGCTTTATGGAGCGCCTTGCATCAACTACGCTCTTTCCCTTGTAATTTCCTATTTCCATAACACCGTTCTTCAGTTCCTCTCTGTATAGCGCTTTTGTGGCGCGCTCTATCTGCTCATCTATTGCATCTGGATTTGCATCAAACGATTCTAGGTACGCCAATACAGGTATCTTTCCAGTTGCCTTTTGATTAGGAACGCTTATGCAGCTTTTATAAGTGAAGTTTACAACATCAGGATTGACGGCTTTAATGCGCTCCAGCGCTATATAATCGAAAGGCGCATGTGCAGGCACTGACATTACGACACCTGTTCCGAAATCCGGTTTTACGAAGAAGCCGTCCAATACCGGTATCTCTTCATTAGTCACCGGATTTATAGCCTTTTTCGATAAAAGCTCTTCTGAAGTTATGCTGCCTTCGATGATGGGATTGAGCTGCGGTTTTAGGAGTTCAAGCGCATCGTTAGCAATGTAGTATCTTTTATCCCCTATCGCTGCTATCGAGTAGCCTGCGTTTCCCCTGATAAATATGTTGGTGGCGCAGTATACTGTTTCTGGGCGGTATGTGGTGCACGGAAAATATACGCCTGATGCGCTGTCCTTGAACAATATGGCTGTTACCAATTCTATCTCTGGCTGTATATCATGCTTCGTGTCATGCTGGCCAACGGCATTCTTCTCGTTTTCGCACCAACCCACCGGATGCGTGCCTTTAGTGATGAGGCCCAAAGCCTTTAGGTTGATGAACTGCCATTCGACAAGCTTGCCATAAAGTGGCTCTATGGATATGAATTTTCTCCTCCAGTCTATCCCCAAGCCTGCCTTTTTCCATTCCGATTGCACCTGTTTTATGAAATATTCGGATATGTACGCCGGATCCTTCATCTTTTCTATGTCCTCATCGGATACATGGAAGAGTTTAAGTTCATCTATCAGGTCCATGTCGTTGTTCTGCAGCCTTTTCGCAAATGCAAGAACCGGCGTCCCGGTCGCGTGAAATGCAAATGGAAATAATACGTTGAACCCCTGCATCCTCATAAATCTGGCGTAAAAATCAGCAGTGCCATATGTCCTTAAATGCCCCATATGCGGAGGCGCATTCACGTATGGAAATGCAGCAGTGACAAGCATGCCTTCTTTGTCGTTTGGCTCTGGCTCAAAAATCCTTGCCTCGTTCCATGCATCCTGCCATTTCTTTTCTATAGCACTGTAATCTATCATCAAAACACTTGCCTTTCCATATTAGATGTAATACTATTTAGTATTTTTGCAGTGTAATACTTTAATAAAGTGAGCGGGAAATCCCACATGCTTCACTGATGGTATGAAAGCTAACGCACTCACAATGATATTGCTATAAGCGTTTATAATTGCAGCGTATCAAAAAATAGTGGGCCATTAAGTTTTATTTTGCAATGTTGGTGCATATGGAGATCTATATGATAAGAGTATACAGCCTAGTGGCAATAGCGCTAGTGTACCTGCTTTTTGATGTATTTAACAATCGCAATGTGCCTTCCTATT